>JAYEHI010000256.1:0-7005 GCA_034659455.1 Campylobacterota bacterium
CTTTTCATATCTATTTTACTATCTTCAAAAGCATATTTTTCACTGTTAGAGAGTAAAAATGAGTTGTATTGATTTGTCTGCATCATCTCTTTGAGTTGAAAAAGCTTGTTGCTCGTATCACCTCTCATCTGCAAAAGTGCAGCAATAACTATAGAGACTATCATGACAGCCACCATCACTTCTATGAGAGTAAAAGCTCTACGAAAAGAGGAGTGTCGCCTATGCATGACCTAAACCGATACGTATCGCTTCATCTAGAGAAGTTTCACCATCAAGGAGCATCTGAGAGAGTTGTAGTGAGATAGTCTTTAGACCATCGCGTTCGAGTTGTGTTTTGATAGTATGCTCGTCTGTCGTAGTTTTTAGAAGCTCTTTGATAGAGTCGTTCATGACCAGCAGTTCTCCTATAGAGCGTCGTCCAGCGAAACCACTATAGTTACAAGATTTACAGCCAGTTGCTTTGTATATAGTCGCGTCTTTTGGCACACCATAGTCATCTGCAAACTCTTCGGCTATCTCATCCTCTTCTTTACACTTATCACATAAAACACGAACTAAACGCTGAGCGAGAATTCCTAAAAGCGATGAGCTGATAAGAAAAGGCTCTACATTCATATCTGCTAAACGCGAGATCGTTGCTGCTGCGGAGTTTGTATGCAGAGTTGAGAAAACTAAGTGACCAGTAAGTGCTGCACGAACTGCGATGGCAGCTGTCTCTTCATCACGAATCTCCCCTATCATTATGACATCTGGATCTTGACGAAGTATAGAGCGAAGCGCTGCGGCAAAAGTAAGTCCCACTTTTTCGTTGACCTGAATCTGTGCAATGTTGTCAGACTTATACTCTACTGGGTCCTCTACTGTTATGAGGTTTTTATGAGGCTCTTCAACTTCGCGTAAAAATGAGTGTAGTGAAGTAGTTTTACCAGAGCCTGTCGGTCCAGTTACAAGAACTATACCGTGAGAGGAGCGCAGTAGTTTTTTCACATCACCGATAAGTGAGTCGTTAAACCCAAGTTCTGTTATCTGAGGTATCTGTGAGCTCTGCATAAGCAGACGCATAACTACGCGTTCACCATAAAAAGTAGGAAGTATAGAGACACGAATGTCTAAAACTTCACCCGCAATCTTAATCTGCGTTCGTCCATCTTGGGGAATACGCTTCTCAGATATATCAAGGTTTGAGATAACTTTTATACGACTTACTATGAGGCTCACTACCTTTTTATCTAAGTCAGCGTTTTTGGTGAGCATCCCATCTATACGAAAACGCACTTCACCTTTTTTCTCTTGGACTTCTATATGTATATCAGAGGCTCTTTTTTTCACAGCCTGATAAAAGAGTGCATTTACAAACTTGATAATAGGAGCAGACTCTTCACTTGTTAAGATGTCAGACGAAGTACGTAAAAAGTCAGTCAGAGAGATATCTTCTTCGCTCTCCTCTTCGCCCTCCTCCTCTTTCATCGTCTCTATCGCTTTATCTGTACGAAGCTCAAGAAAACGGTTGTAGAGTCTGTCATAAGAGTCTTCATTTAGCATATGAAGCGGATACTCACGTTCAAGTTTTGTATAGTAGTTACTCGCCTGCACAAAGTAGTTTTCACATACAAACGCCACCACTTCGCCATCTAGTTGGCTAAAAAGTAGGTAGTTTTTTACACTTATGTCTGTATCTAACTCCTCTGGCTCATAAACTTCAAGCTTTAGATTATGTATAGGTTCTAAATCAAGCATTACTCTTCTACTTCTACTACTAATGGTTGAGCATCTCTTCTCTCTTCATAAATGCTAGAAGTCTCTTCTATAGCTTCTAGTGCTCTTTTTTCTTCTAACTCTTCAAACGCTGCTTTAGAGTACTCTGCTTGTATTTTTGCTAACACTCCAAGACTTTTTTGAAGTTCAGAAAGCTCTTCACTCTTATCTATCACATATGGTGTTAAGATAACTACGAGGTTATCTTGCTCCTCTGTTTTAGATGTAGAAGAGAACAACCACTCACCTATCCAAGGGATATAGCCTAAAATCGGTACTCTGCTTACTGTATCTCTCTCATAAACTTTAACAAGACCACCGATAATGATATTCTCACCATGACCTAAAATTGCCTGTGTTTTCACCTCTTGTTTTGAAGTTACTGGCTGTCCTGTTGCATTGTTTGAGCCATCGTCTAATACATTTTCAAGTATAGCTTCTACATCAAGGGTAACCTTATCTGTTGAAGACACTAGTGGTTTTATCTTAAGAGTTAGACCCACATCCTCGCGTTTGTAAGAGCTTGTTACACCACCGCCAAGAGTTGAACCTGTCACAGTACCCGTTGAGATAGAGATAGTTTTACCAACATAGATAGAGGACTCTTTGTTATTTACACAAAGGATAGAAGGATTACTGATTGACTTTGAAGCACCATTCTCTTCTAAAAAGTCTAGTGTAGCTCCAAGAGCAAGTGCTTTTCCAGCTCCACTACCTATACTTCCAAGTGCTCCTGTTACAGCCGCTGTAGCAGTACTTGTTAATGAAGAAGAACCAAAGTTAGCACTCATAGCATAGAGTCCAGATGCTGTAACATCACCACCAGAAAAACCATATTTTACACCGATATCTGAACTATCATTTTTGTTAATCTCTATGATCTTTGCTTTAACATAAACCTGATACTTCTCTTTATCAAGCTCATCTATTATCTGCTGAACACCTTTGAGTATAGAGGGTTCACCGATGGCTATTATGGCGTTTATCTCTTCGCTTGAAGAGATATTTGGCTTCAGCGATGGGTCTGCAAACTTCTGCTTAGCGATGATGTCGTTAAGTGTTGCTGCTACTGCCTTAGCATCAGAGTTCTTAAGAGGGTAAATCTGTATACCGTTACTCGCATGGGACTCAACATCAAGAGTCTTTACAAGTCCATCTATCTGAGCTACATTCGCCTTGGTTCCTATGACTATAAGAGCATTTATATTGTCATCTAAGATGATTTTCACCTGCTCGGATGCTATTTTTGCATTAAAGATAGACTTACTTATCTCTACGAGTCTTGTTTTAAGTTTTTTGGCTTCTGCGTTTTTGATAGGTACGATTTTTACTATCGCTTGATTATTCGTAGCTATATCTTTGATAACGCGTTTAATAGTCTCTATATTTTTAGGGTAGTCTGTAAGGAGCATAGTGTTGCTCTCTTTCATCGTCATAAGTTTTGCAGTTTTAGAGATAAGGTAGCGAACTTTTGCAGCGACTACATCAACATTTTCACCCTTAACAGCTATAGCTTGTGTTACCATCAAAGAACCATATATCTTCTTTCCAGCAGTTACAACTGCTACATTATTCTTTGCTGCTTCAGTGGAGCGTACTACTTCATATATAGAGCCATCTTTTACAAGAGTAAAACCTTTAGACTCTAGCACTGAGATAAGTATACCTATGAGCTCATCATCGTAAACTGGCGTTGTGCTCACGAAGTTTACCGTTCCATTTATTTTATTGTTAATGAGTATATTTTTTTGAGTTATTTTAGATATCAGTTTTATAAAGTCATTTATCTGTAGGTCTGCAAAGTTTACATTTACCTGTTCTCTAGCGTTTAGCGTAAAAACTAAAAGCGTACTTAGAAGTAGTGTCTTAACGAATTTCATATATTATTTCCTTCTCTTGATTGTTGCGTTCTATTGTGAGTGCGATAGTATCTATCTTGTCTATATCTTTATAGAGTTTGAGGGCGTCCCTAAAAGATGAGAGCTTGACATTGTTTGCCTTTGTGATCACATCACCTTTTTGGAGTCCTAGAGTTGCCATTTTAGAGTTCTTCTTGATACGATTTACTTTAAAGCCGACTATCTTACTCCCTTTTTTCAAAGGGGCTATAGCGATGTCTTTCCATATTTTTGATGGATTGTCCGAGTAGTTTTTTATATCTGCTCTTGTTACTTGCTTCTCATCTTCGCTACTCTGAGAACTTTTTTTCACCTTTTTCACAGCATCATTGAGACTACTCTTCATCTTAACTTCATCAAGTGCTAAAACATAATCTTTACCTGACTTTGTAAATGTGACTTCGGTTGAGCCTATCTCTTTAAGCTTATAGCCCTCATAAAGCTCTCCAACACCGATAATATCTGTCTTTTTAGGAGAGGATTTTTTAGCAAGAATCGCATAACCATTAAACCTACTTCCATAGAGACCTTTTAATACTAAAGAGTTTATACTGTATGCTTTTGTCTTCTCTTTCTTCTCTACAGGAGCATCTGCAACTTTAGCATAAACGAGCATATTTGAGAACTGAACTCTCTGATACTTTGCTTGGTAGGACTTCTTGGCGTTTAACTCTATACCTTCACTCGGAAGATACCACCACACGACAAGCGAGATGATTTTTGCTATGAGCAGTAGCACTAAAAGTTTACTGATTGTAGCGATGAGTTTGGTGTTAGAAATTTTTTGCATATCTGTACTCCCCATTCTCATCTTTTTTCATCATTTTCATTGTCTTTTTGTACTTTTTGTGCATCACTTTAGAGGGTTTGAGCAGTACATTTAACTCTCTATCTAAGATATTAAACGCCACTTCAACCTCACCAAACTTTCCAACTCCATAAGCGTTTAGAACCAAAGGATTAAAAAGAGTGTAGCTTACATCTAAACTCTCTACTCGTGAGGGTGCATAAGCATCCACCAAAGAGGAGAGCTTCACATCGCTAAACTTTAAAGAGTTGTAAAAAAGTAGTAACGTAATATCTGCTTCTGACACCAGAGCGCTATCAACTCCCTTAGTAGTTATCTCCATATTTTGAATATTTAAACTAAGTAAGTTATCTTCGACTCTCTCATTTGAGATAACTACATCAAACTTTTTAAGGTTTTGCTCTAGGAGAAAGTAAAAACTCTCTTTTGGAGTAAACGCCACAAGTGCAAAAATAAAAAAGAGAGTAAAGGCTAAAAATTTCAGTAGTTTTTTTACCATTTGATCTCCATTTTAAGACTCGCTTTTGTCTCACTCAGTTTTTTTATTTTCAACTCTGTTACATTATAAGAGCCATTGAGGATTTTCCCCATCAGAGAGTTGAGTGCTTTTGTATCTATGCTTTTAGCGTTTATTCGTACTGAAGACTTTTCATACTTCACATCAAGTTCAGCTGATTTGAGTGAGCTTTGAGAAAGAACTCTCTCTATGGCCTTTTTTGACTTCTTCTTATCTGCATAAACGCTTTTGAGCGAACTAAGCTCTACTGCTAGTTTCTCACTCGATGCAAAGAGCTCTTTTTCTTGTGCCATCTCTGTTTTTATACCACTGAGAGTAAAGAACAAAAAGGTGATCACAGCAAGCAGAAGTGCACCTATATGAAGAGGGTTTATCTGATTCATATTTTCATCTCCACTTTGAGTTTCTCATCACTCAACACCTTTGTAAATTTTAGCTTCTTAGCGTTTAGTTGTTTTTCTATCTTCTGCGCACTTGTTGTATCAACTCCACTTAAGGTTATACTCAGAAGATTATCTTTATACTCTATAAGTGATATTTTTTGATCTTTATTTAACTTGAGCGACAGAAAGTAAGAGATATTTTCTCTAAATTTTGTTTGGCGTTTATGAATCTTAGAGTACTTCGAGAGTGATGAGCGGTTTTGCATCATCGTTGACTGGAGTTTGTACTTAGAGAAGAGCTCCTCTCTCGCTTGAGTTATACTCTCTTTTTTGCTACTTGTTATAAAGATTTCGACAAGAAGTATAAGCGCTAAAACGCCAAGTATAGCTCCAACTTTATAGAGACTTCCATTATCTACTATATGTCCAAACTGCTGAAGCTTTATAGTATGGTTTGAGAGTTTAAGTTCCTCAAGATTTAGTTTCTCTTTTTGGCTTATCCATGCTGATGGTGCTAAAACTAACAGTTCATCTTTCATATACATGCACTGCTTCTCATTTATACAAAATGCACTCGAGAGCTCTTTGAACTCGCTCTGCGCGAAACGTATAGAGGCGATGTTAGCAGGAGCTATGCTATGTTGCGCTAAAAGTGAAAGTATCTTTTTGTCTTCATAAGCAAAAAGCATAAACTCTTCACCACTCTTATAAGCCGTGTAAGAGTAGTGTCCCTCAGGAAGTGAGTCTTCAAAGATCGAAGGAAGAAGTTTTTTGACCTCTCTTACACTACCCACAGGAAGAGTCATCTTTTTTACCCAGTAGAGTGAGGGGGAGAGGATTATATTAACTTTTTTTGTTTTATCGTAAGAGAACTCTTCTTTTGTAGCGGGGTCCAAAAAAAGAGTCGTAGTAGCACTTCTAAATTTCATAAACAAAGTTCGATCCCTTTTTATTTTTGATATCGTATTCAAACTCTATGTTTGAACTACTTTCGTTTTGACTTATCTCTATCTTCACTAAAACTATAGGTTCAAAAAAACTGTACTTAAATTTTTTCAGTCTCTCTAGTTCACTATCATCAAGATTTAAAGAGGCATCATCACTATAAGCACCTGCATTTGTCGCCAAAAACTCAGCCCTCTCAGGTGTCGTACCCAAAAGAAGTTCCCACACTTCGGTTGTAGCATAGTTCAAGTCTACACTTATGTTTTCATCTGCTGTAAAATAGAAGAGATTTTCAAAGTTAATATTTGCAAGGGAGTTATCATTATACTCACTCGCATAAAAATCATTTATTTTTTCCAAATGTTTTTTCGAAACTACATAATCTCTAAACAAGTAAGGATTCTCTTCAAAAATCGCACTATTATAGCTGTTATCTTCTTTAACTCCGCTCACATTATCTAATAATATATCAAGGTATTGGCTATTTACCATTTTGTTGTTGAGATAATCCACAAAAGCCTCTGTTGTGTTTGCATCTAAAAGCGCTGGGTTAAACTTCGCCCTTGCGCTCTCGAGCTTCAGTATAATCTCTACTCCTGAACTCTCAAAAGGAATAAAGGAAGCAGAAGAGAGTAGTATGAAGAGCTCATCGCTTGAGTTTGAGTCTGCTACTCGAGCAATGTCTGGTGATGTTTTTAA
>JAYEHI010000257.1:0-6953 GCA_034659455.1 Campylobacterota bacterium
AGTGGAGAATGCGACGGGTTAGCATTCCTAGAAGCCACACATCCGAGAGCGGTTGTGTATTTTTGAGCTACTTCTTGGCGTTTAGCCAAGTCTTGTTTATAGTACTTTAGTTTTACATTTACTATGGCACATTGGATTGTGTCCATTCTTCCACCCATACCTATGTATTTATGATGGTAACGTTTAGATTGTCCATGAACTCTTAATGATTTCATTTTAATTGCTAATTCTTCATCATTTGTAAAAACTGCTCCACCATCTCCAAAACATCCTAGTGGTTTAGCGGGGAAAAATGAAGTTGTTGAAATATCCCCTAGATTACTATCCGTTTTACCTTTGTATGTACTTCCAAAGCTCTGTGCACCATCGATTATAATTTTTAATTTTGGATGTTTGATTTTTAATTTTTCTATTGCATCAATGTCTGCTGGTTGTCCGTACAAGCTAACTGGCATTATTGCTTTTGTTTTATCTGTAATCGCTGCTTCTATTTTAGATGGATCTATATTATATGTTTTTTCATCTATATCTACAAATACTGGAACTGCTCCCATAAGAGCTATAGTCTCAGCAGTAGCTATGAAAGTAAATGGAGTAGTGATTATCTCATCACCTGGTTTGATATCTAGTGCCATCATAGCAAGTAGTAGAGCATCCGTTCCGCTACTACATGTTATAGCATGTTTAGCACCTGTAAATTCTTCTAAGTTTTTTTCTAACTCTTTTACTGCATCTCCCATTATATAACTAGCACTATTTAAAACCTTGTCCATTTCTAGTTCTATTTCACTTTGGTACATGAAGTATTGTTTTTTCAGATTTGCAAAGTCTATTCTGTTTTCTTTATTGTTCTCTAAAGTATAAAACTCGTCAGGTTTAATTGTGGATGTAGATAATGCTAAAAACTTCTTATCACTTGTAATAATCTTCGCATCTAATGAACTAGCAGACAATTCAATCATATAATCTTCTATATCAATAAGAGCCAACTCAGATTCAAAATTAACATAAGATGGTGTACTTATGATTTTTAATTTTTTTTCTAGTAATAAATATTCATTATAAACATCTTTATAATCTTTTTTTATTATGTATCTTAATGTATCTATCTGGTTGACACAGATACAAGCCATAGACTTTTCAAGACAATAGATTAAAATATCAAAATACTTCTCTCTGTAACTTTTTCTGTTAGCCAATACATCAATTATAAAATTGTTATCTAAAATATACATCTATTTTTCTCTTGTTAAGTAATTTTCTAAGCTCATATTGATATTATTATTTTTTCTAAACTCTTTTTGTACATCACTTATACTATTGTCTACTTCTATCTCATTTTCAAGTTTTTGATAATACTTTTCTATGATTGCAATGCCTTTTAACTCTTTATAGCTTAATAAACTATGCTCTTCTTGTGTCAAATCAATATTTACACTTATAGTATCTTTTTGAATATCATCAAATCCATCAAGCTTTGGAATAAAAAATCCATTGCCCATTTTAACCATTATTGCAGTCATAATATCTCCCTTAAATGTTCATCTATTATAGCATATCGACTATTGTCAAAATCATCAATAGCCTCATTGTTTTTGTTAAAGTTTAGTGTATTTCCCGCTCTGCTTACCCATCCTATTTGTTTAGCAGGTACTCCTACCATAAGAGCATACGGTTTTACATCTTTGTTTACAACTGCACCTGAGCCTATAAGAGCATACTCACCTATAGTCACACCGCAAACTACTGTTGCGTTTGCGCCTATGGAGCATCCTTTTTTAAGAAGTGTTTTTTTAAACTCTTCCTTTCTTACTATAAATGCTCGAGGATTGATTACATTTGTAAAAACCATAGATGGACCAAGGAAAACATCATCTTCAACTTCTACACCCTCATAGATAGATATGTTGTTTTGGACTTTAACACCACTACCAATAGTCACTTTTGGACCCACTACACAGTTTTGACCAAAAGAGCAGTTTTCACCTATAGTTGTACTTGAAAGTATGTGGGAAAAGTGCCATATTTTAGTGTCATCACCTATATTTACATTTTCATCTACAAATGAACTCTCATGTGCAAAAAAAGTTGCCATCTTATAGTACTACCTTTTTACAAAATGGATGATACTCACCCTCAAGACCAATGGCAGGTAAATTTCTTATAGCTGACACAGTTCTGATGCTTCCATAAGCCTCATCAAGACCAAAGCCACCACCATTTAAGATGTGCTTATAGCTTTTAGTGTGTAAGTCTGTAAAACCACCACTAAACTCTATCTCATCACCATCTACAGTTATAGAACGGTAAGTTCTTATGCCTTTCTCTTTTACATTTTCTGGTATATAGTCATAGTTTACAGAGAGAAACCATCTAACCGTAGCGTTTTTTAGTTTGAAGTATCCCGCATTTGTATCTGGCGTTTTAATATGAACGATGTTTTCTTCCACATCGCCAAATATCCAGCAGAGCATATCATAGAAGTGAACACCAATGTTTGAAGCTATGCCACCTGATTTTTCATGTTTGCCTTTCCATGACTCAAAGTACCATTTTCCACGACTTGTAAGATATGTTAAGTCTATATCATACATTTTATCTGGGTTTTCTTGTAGCTCTTTTGTGACTTTTTCTTTTAAAGCAATGATAGAATCATGCAAACGTAGTTGAAGTATGTTATATACTTTTTTACCTGTCTCTTTTTCTATGATTTTTAGTTGATCTATATTATGTGGATTAAGTACTAAAGGCTTTTCACATATAGCATCAGCTCCACTTTTTAAGGCGAATCTAATGTGTGAATCATGAAGATAATTTGGTGAACAAATTGATATGTAATCTATTTTTTTATTCCCATCTCTATGCCATTTATCTACAAACCTATCAAATCTTTCAAACTCTGTAAAAAAAGAAGCTTGTGGGAAATTACTATCCATAATCCCTATTCCATCATATGGATCAAGTGCTGCTACAAGATCATTTCCAGTCTCTTTTATTGCTTTCATATGTCTTGGGGCGATATAACCTGCCGCTCCCATAAGTGCAAAGTTCTTCTTCATTTTAAAGTCTCCATGTTGGTTTTTCTACTATGCCTTTTACATCTATAACAATAGGTGTACCATTTGACATGCTTTCGTATTGTTCTGTTGTGATTTCTTTAAACTTTTCATGTCCTACTGCCACAACAATAGCATCATATTTGCTAGAATTAAGTGGTAGTTCAGCCACAAAGTTTAAATGTTTTGTTTCTAAGTCACTTTTATCTATCCAATAATCGTAAACTTCAACATTACACTCAAACTCTTCAAGCTCTTTTATAATGTCAAGTACTTTAGAATTTCTCATATCTGGGCAATCTTCTTTAAATGTTGTACCCATTACTAAAATATTTGCATTCTTTAGTTTTTTATCGAAGTGCACCATATTTTTAATAGTTTTATCTGCTATTAATTTACTCATACTATTATTTATCTGTCTTGCACCAAGTATCAAATTTGGCATGTAACCTAAACTCTGTGCTTTATGTGTAAGATAGTATGGATCAACACCTATACAGTGACCACCAACAAGACCTGGAAGAAGCTTGATAAAGTTCCATTTAGTTCCTGCTGCTTCGATAACGTCTTTTGTATTTATATCCATTAAGTCAAATATCATAGCAAGTTCATTTATAAGTGCTATATTTACATCGCGTTGGGTATTTTCTATGACTTTTGCAGCTTCTGCTACTTTTATAGTTGGAGCTAAGTGAGTTCCTGCTGTGATAATAGACTTATAAAGATTGTCAACTTTAATAGCTATCTCAGGAGTTGAACCTGCTGTTATTTTAAGTATTTTTGTAACGGTGTGCTCTTTGTCACCGGGATTGATTCTCTCAGGAGAGTATCCACAAAAGAAAGTTTCATTGAACTTCAGTCCACTAAACTCTTCTAAAATAGGAACACACACTTCTTCTGTAACGCCCGGATATACAGTAGATTCATAGATGACTATGTCATCTTTTTTAAGAATTTTTCCGATAGATTCTGTAGATTTAACTATAGGAGTGAGGTCTGGTTCATTACTTTCGTCGATTGGTGTTGGAACAGTTACAATGTAAATATTACAATCTTTAGCATCATCTAAATTACTAGTAAACTTCATACCATTTTTTATAGACTCTTTCACTTGTTCACTTGTAAGTTCAAGAGTTCTATCAAAGCCACTATTTAGCTCATCAATACGAGGTTGATTTATATCTAAACCAACTACTTCAAACTTTTCACTAAAAGCATGAGCTAATGGAAGCCCTACGTAACCTAAGCCAATTATACATATTTTATTATTCATTCATTTTTCCTATTTTAGTTTATTTATTCTACAGTAACAGACTTAGCCAAGTTTCTAGGCATATCTACATCATTTTCTAGTCTTACTGCTATCTCCATCGACAAAAGCTGCAACACTACCAACATCTCAAAAAACTCTAGCATATAGTGGTCGGTTTTTTGGGTCTTTATAAAGTCATCACTCAGCTCAAACTCTAGTGGTGATATAGCGCATATAGTACTATCTCTCGCACTTAACTCTTCTACGTTTGACTTTACTTTGTCATACAGTAGATGTTGTGGCATAAGAGCTATGGTAAAGAGCTCTGCATCTGCTAGTGCTATCGGACCATGTTTCATCTCTCCAGATGGGTATCCCTCTGCATGTAGGTAAGAGATCTCTTTGAGTTTGAGTGCTCCTTCTAAAGCCAAAGGGTAAAACACATCTCTCCCTATAAAGAAAAATCCATGACCGTGAAGATACCTTTTTGACAATCTTTTTGTTTTTTCATGTATGTCACTCTCTACCATAAGAGACTTTGGTACTTCTCTTAGTGCGTGTATCTCGTTTTGTAGATCTTCCTTTGAGATTTTATCTCTTTTTTTTGCAAAGAAGAGAGCCATCATCCAGAGCACTACGGTTTGTGTAGAGAAAGCTTTTGTGGACGCTACCCCTTTTTCTATGCCAGCGCGAGTAAGTATGGTTGTATCTGCCACTCTTGTCATAGATGAGTTGTCAACGTTACAAACCACTATGGTTTTGAGACCTGCGTCTTTTGCCATTTTAAGTGCTTCGAGAGTATCTGCCGTTTCACCGCTTTGGGAGATCACTATGAAAAGTGTCTCTTGAGTAAGGAGTGGTTCTTTGTATCGAAACTCGCTTGCTATCTCAACACTACATCTTATCTTCGCTAATCTCTCAAAAAGGTATGAAGCTGTAAGTGCCGCATGGTAAGAAGTACCACATGCGCATATCTTGATCTCATTGATTCCATCGAGTACATTTTCATCTAGTTCATCAAAAAGTATCTCGTCATCGCTTAGTCGACCTATCATGCTATCGCTTACTACGTCGCTCTGTTCGTAGATCTCTTTTTCCATGAAAAATCTAAAGCCATTCTTTTGAGCGGTGAGTTTTGAAGTTGGCAGAGTTGCCCAACGGTAGTTGTCACTAAAAAACTCTATGCCCTCAGAGTCGGCTATCCCGCCAACTCCATCTTCAAGATATACCACTTGAGACACTAGACCTATCAAAGGTGCGTCTGATGAAGAAAACAGAATCTCATCAGCCCCTTTAGCAATGATCAAAGGACTTCCATGTTTAAAGAAAAATATCTTTTCACTTTCCTCTTTTGTGATGAGGAGAATGGAGTAAGCACCTTGGAGTCTTTCTATAGTGTTCTCAAATGCGGCTTTTGTGTCTTGGAGCTTGTTGTTGTAGTACTCAAAAAGGTGAACTATCACTTCTGTGTCGGTTTGAGAGAGGAACTTATGCCCTGCGTCTTCTAGTTCGGACTTTAGCTCTTTGTAGTTCTCTATGATGCCGTTATGAACTACGTAAGAGTATTCACCCATGTGCGGATGAGCGTTTAGTTCTGTAGGTTTTCCATGTGTCGCCCATCGTGTGTGGCCGATACCCGCTTCAAATGTTGAGTTTTGAATTTTAAATTTTGAATTGTTGATTTTTTCTTCTAAGTTCTTTATTTTACCGATGGCTTTAAAAATTTCAATATTTTTATTTTCTAAAAGGGCTATACCAGCACTATCGTAACCTCTATACTCTAACTCTTTTAAACCGTTTAGTAGTATGCTAGCTGTATCTTTGTGACCTATGTAGCCGACTATTCCGCACATTAGACGTTACCCCACTTCATACTATCTGCTTCTAGTTCTCTTTGAAGCGTTTCATACTCAGCTTTTTTTCTCTCTATAAACTTACGAGTTAAAGTCATCTTCTCTTTAACGCCATCATCCGTTAGAAGGTAAGAGTATTTCCTCTTGTTGTTTGAAGCTATAAATCTCTCTGACTTTACAAGACCTTTTTCTATAAGAGCTTGAAGGATAAAGTTTACCTTACCAACACTAAATCCCACTTCTTTTGCTATAGAAGGTTGAGATACGTCTTCTTTTATGTTTCTTAGGATTTGGAGAGTGTTGTAGTCGTTTGTCAAGAGTGGTCTGCCTTTAAAGTATTTCTATTTTTGAAAGTATAGTTAAGTTTCTCTTTTTCTTCACTGAAATTTGTTACATTTTAACGATAAAACTTAAAACCCTTTGTTTTGGGCTTTGGTCTTAAAAATCCCAAGTGAAATAGAAATGGTTTGTGGAGTTTTGTTGGTGAAACTTAAAGTGGGCGCACTGTGCATTATGTTTCTCTATATCTGTGATTGGATTATTCATTTACAACTCTCTCTTCAAGTAAATTTTCTTGTCTTTGGCTTATCTCACTAGGAGTTGGCAAGAGTCCTTTTAGAGCACTTGGCAGTGATTCTGTGAGTTTATAAGTTGCGATACCTATCGGCTGGTTACTCTCTTTGAGTGCGTACTCTACTGTAGTTTGTTTTTTCTCTTTGCAGATGATGATGCCTATAGATGGGTTCTCATCTGGTAGTTTTATAGTATCATTAAGTACTGAGAGATAAAAGT
>JAYEHI010000258.1:0-6936 GCA_034659455.1 Campylobacterota bacterium
CCCAAGTCACCATGAAGTGCTTCGGTAGGATGAAGAAAAAAGCTCGGTGTTCCAGTAGATGCAAATGTAGCGGCCATTTTAGCCCCTATAAGTCCACTCTTTCCAACACCAGTGATGATAAGTTTGCCCTTGCAATTAAGTATAACGTCAACAGCCTTCTCAAAGACGTCATCTATGAGAGTAGCGGCATTTAGAAGAGTCTGCGCTTCTATATCCAAAGTCTCTTGTGCAATTGTTTTGTAATTCATAGAGACATTATAGCACTTTAGACTTCAAGTTATCAGTTTAAAAAGCGAAACTAATACCATATTTCATGGTAGTTACATCTTGAGCGACAAACATATCACCATCAGCTATATTATAACCCCTATAACCACTTGTATGTTTCACATAGTAGCCAAATCCACCATAGAGTGCACCACTTAAACCAACTTGCCAACCGATATCGTAAGTAAAACAGCTACTCTCATCTCGACTAGGCATATCTGTTAGTCCAATACCTCCATAAAAACCTATAAATGGGCTAAGATATTGGTTAATATTGTAAGCGAACTCATACTCACCTAAGAGCATCATATCTGAAGTTTCATCTTGAGTACTTCCGTACTTTTTTAAGTCTATATCATTCATCTGAAATGTCAGAGCACTTCTATAATCAAATCCAGTACTTCTTTCAACACCACCTACAAGTGAGACTTCAAAACCGCTTCCTTCTAAATCATACTCAGGAGATTCCCCATAAACAGTATGTTCAAAGTTGAATGTACCAGAGCTTGAGATCAAACCAAATCTTAATTCAGAATGTTCACCACTTCCTACATCACTTTGTACTTCTTTCTTACTTTCGTAAGAGTACTCTTCTCTATCGGGATTAATATTTTGACTACTTAGATCATCTGGAGAGAGAAGTTGATTCTCTCCGCTAAGTACTGAAACACTCAGTATTGATAGAGTTAAACTCTTAAAAAGCGATTTATTCATTATGTTGTCCTATGTTTTTTATAATTTTATCTGTTTATATTTTAGAGTATGCTTACAGACAAATGCCATCTTCAACTTAGGTAAATCCGATGAAATTTTAAATAAGTCTTAAATCCCTGTTTTTAGGGATTTGAAAAATAAAATTGTTTCATGCATTTTTTGAAAATGCACACAATATGCGATATTTTTGTTGAAATCATTGATAATTCTCTTTTTTAGGAATAGAAACAATCACTTTAAGGTAACTTTTATTTTTCATCGGATTTACCTAATCTTCAACTATCTCATAAATATTTTTTATCGTGTCTTTTAATGTCTCTTTTATATCTATATAGTTAGAATGTGTAAAATACTATTTTAAAGGATTCCATGTGAAAACCAACTCTAAAATTCTGGCAACATTAAGTGCTGCTTCTCTACTTCTCCTATCTGCTTGTTCAATGGATGAGCCGGCTCCAACTCCAGAAGAGGTTTTACGTGCGCAAGAGCTCATCGTTACATCTTCAGTAAAGACACATAAGGTTAAAAAAACTGTAAAAGACGACTACACGGTTGTACTAGACAATGCTACCAAGTCTAAAGCTGACATCATCCTTAAAAACAAAGGACAAAAAACACTCGAACTCACTAGAATAACTCTCAAGGATCCTTCTAAACTATTTACACTAGACAAAGAGGATTGTGGTACTGAGCTTAGCTCAAACCAAGAGTGTACACTCAAAGTAGGTTTTACTGGTACAAAAGCTGGTGACTATGCAGCAAAAATCGAAGTTATCTCTAATGACCAACGTCATAGAATCACAAACATTGCCTTAAAAGCTGTTTCTGCGAATAAGTTCCACGGTCAAGTAGAAAAAATAGCTTCCACTAAAACTGTTTCAGAGAAAACAATTAGTCTAAACTTCAATGCACTAGACAAACAACAACTCATCCAAATAACAAATAGCGGAATTGGAAAACTACAACTTCAATCACCTAAAATTGTTGGTCCAGATAGAAGAAACTTCTCTTATAAAATCGAGTGTCCATCTGTTTTAGCAGTAGGTGAGTCTTGTGAAGTAACAGTAAACTATGATGCTTCAGCAAAAGAGGGTTATAGTGATGCGTCATTGATACTTCCTTCAAATGGTATAATATCTCCATCTAAAAACATTCAACTCGTAGGTTTCTCTAAACCTTTTACAATAGAGACTACTGATTTTGTTGTTTCAAAAAATGTGATGGATTTCATGGATGACTATTTTACATCTAAAAAAACATACTATTTTAGAACTATCTATCAAAAAAAGACAGATAGATTTTTCAAACAAAACATAAAAGATGAAATAACAAAATACTTTAAAGCAAACAACTTTAATGTTGCCTCTTCAGCTGATAAAGCAGATAAAATTGTAACTATATACCCTACGATTACCGTTACAAAAAACGAGCAAACAAATGATATCACTTACAATATCGTTATGAATGGTTTTGTAACTACAAAGTCTAAATATCTAAACGGAGTAAAAGTTGGTGCAACAGATGCTACTCTAAACAACTCTATAGGTTATGACGTTAAGACAGAAGAGACCTCTTTTAGTGCCCTCACTGCAAACAATCTTTTCTTTCAAAAAGAGGAATTTGAGTTTGGAATGGGTCTTCAAATCAACAATGCACCAAATGATAAAGATGTAGCGCAATCTGTTGCTGACATAGTTGTCTCTAAACTTTTTAATGTCCTTGGACTAGAAGACACTAAGGGTAACAACTAATGAAGTTCTTATTTTTAGCACTTCTTAGTGCTGCCATGCTTTTTGGTGGTAGTCAATTTAAGACTAACTATCAAGAGCTTAATGCAGAGTTTACAAAACAAGAGACTGCTACACCTGTAAAAGAGCAGGCAGCAAGTTCAGTAAGAGATAACAGAAACTTAATTACTCAAGTCTATACATTTGGAGAAGTTACTCAGTACTCCAAGACACACAAATATCTTGCTGTCAAAAAACCTGGATACCAACTCAGTAATTCAGAAGTTCAAAATATAGCAGCTAACCTACAAGCAGCTAAGGTTCTATACTACAAACACTCAACTGGTCACTACTACTACTATTTCGGAAGTTAGCATGTTTAAATCGATATTTAGACTGCTTATCTTTATATCTCTTTGTCTAAACGCAGCTCCATCTAGAGTTGCACTTGTCATAGGAAACAACTCCTATGGCGGGGAAAATGAACTCTATAACTCCATTAACGACACAGACCTCATCTCAAAACAACTCAAAACATCTGGTTTTAAAGTCATTTACAAAAAAAATGTCTCTCTAAAGAGTGCAGATGAAGCTATTAAAACATTTCAAAAGTCTCTAGACCTTGAGAGTGTAGGACTCTTTTACTTTGCTGGTCATGGAGTAGAGATAGATGGTACGAACTACCTTGTACCTATAGATGCAGAGTTTGAAAGTGAAGACAAGCTAAAGAGAAGCTCCCTTAACTTAAAAAAAGTAGTTCGTGTCTTTAATGAGACGAAAAATGATTTAAACATAATCATTCTCGATGCCTGCAGAGACAATCCCATAACCCCATTAAAGAAAAAAGGTTTAGCTCCCTTTATCTCACCAGATGGTCTTTTTGTAGCTTACTCAGCACAATCGGGACATAAAGCACTTGATGGCCCAAAGAATGGCAACAGCCCTTTTGCTACTGCTCTTTCAAATAACATTCTCAGCGGTATGGATATAGAAGCAGTTTTCAAACAGACAAGAGTAGATGTTTACAATAAAACCCAAGGTAAACAACGACCAAGTACCTATAGTGAAATTCTTACACCATTTTATTTTTCAAATCAAGAAACGAGATCTTTAAAACATAAAAAAAAGACTCCAAGTAAGGTCTCATTTAAACGTCATAAGCGTTTTATTGAGCCTGCATTAGTTTTCATTAAAGCTGGAAGTTTTATAAAAGGTAACGATGAAGAGTATGAAGCGTCACCTTCACATAATGTTACAATAAAAAAGAACTTTTATGTCAGTGCTTATGAAGTCACCTTCGAAGAGTATGATCTTTTTTGTGAAAATAGTGGTTGGCAAAAAGCAGAGGACAATGGTTGGGGAAGAGGGAAACAGCCTGTTATCAATGTAAGTTGGAACGATGCCAATGCTTATGTCAAATGGCTAAGTAAAAAAAGCAAAAAGAAGTACAAGCTCATAAGCGAATCCCAATGGGAGTATATTGCTAAAGCTGGTACAAACTCCACCTATGGCTACGGTGATGATGATGGGGTTCTTCCTAAATATGCTTGGTATGAGGATACTGCCAATGGACATACTCATACCGTAGGTAACAAAAATCCTAACAAACTTGGTATCTATGATCTACTAGGTAATGCAAGTGAATGGACAGATAATAGCTATTGTGCTTACACAGATTCAGAGTATCTAAACTCTCTTAATGAGTCAGAAGACAAATCAGTAAGAGGTGGTAATATTTTTAGTACCTATGAGGAACTTCAAACATATAAACGCAGTGGAATGCATAAGAGAAAAAGCAATGCATACACTGGCTTTAGAGTAGTTTTAGAAGAGTAACTAAGTAGATACTTTATCTACTTATTTAGTCTTATTTCATTCATATCAAACCTGTTACCATTTGCCCAAACTGTTAAGTTTAAAATAGAAGAGTCATCAATAATTCTCTGAAAATGATTACATGAATTTATTTCATGATTATTCGCATATAAAACTACATCACCAGAATGCATACTATACTTATAAGCTGGTGTCCCATAATAAACTGCACTAATAATACAGCCTTTATTAGAGTTAAGTTCTCTTCTTATATCTTTTAACTCCTGAGACCATTCATTATCTTGAAAGTAAGCTCCAAGAACTTCACTTTCTGTATCTCTTTTATTTAAATAGTAAGCTGTATACTTATATGTGTTGCCCTGTGTATCTAGCTTTACCATTACAATTTCAGCATCACTATATTGCGGAGAATTTTCTCCAATTCCAATAAAGTTCTCTACAGTGATTTTATTATTTGATGTTCTGATATAGGCATTACCTAAAATTTCATAACCAGTTTCGAGTTTCGGAACAACTTCTTTATAAATATCTTGTATTTCTATATATTGAATCTCTGTCGAACCCATAAACTCGGAAGGTTTTGGCATACCGCATCCTGCAAAAATAGAAACCAATACTAATGAGAACATTTTTTTATACATAATTACACTCTTTGTATTAAATTTTATATTGAAAATGTACTATAAAATAGCTGAGTTGCTTATTAAGGTTTATCTTAATGAGATGCCTCTATTTGATTTACATTATATACAAATAACTACACACATATGATAGAATAACTTCAAGACAATCAAAGATAGAGGATAAACAATGCAAAAACTTTTTGATGAAGTTGGCTCGCTTGATAGACGCTGTTATGAAAAATTTGCGCTGAGTGAAGATATACTGATGGAACACGCCGCTGATGGCATGGCCAACTTTATTCGCTCCAAGTTTCCCAAAAACTCTAAAATCCTAATCATTTGCGGAAGTGGAAACAATGGAGCTGATGGTATAGTTCTCTCGCGTTTACTTATTGGTGATTATGATGTAAAAAACTTTTATGTAAAAGAGCCTAAATCAGAGATGGCAAAACTCCAACAAAAAAGAGCTCACAATGTTGGTGTTGAAACGACCATATATCTCAACGAGTGTAATGTGGTTGTAGATGCTGTTTTTGGGACAGGATTTAAGGGCGACATTGGTTATGAGGAGAAAGCTGTTCTACAAACTATCAATAAGCTTAATGCCTACAAAATAGCCTGCGACATTCCATCTGGACTCAGAAGTAATGGAGAGTGCGATGAGAACATCTTTGTAGCCGATGTCACTTTAACCATGGGCGCACTCAAAAAATCTATGTATGCTGATAATGCTAAAGAGTTTGTTGGCGAGATAGTCGTTCTAGATTTAGGTGTTCCTCGTCATATCTACGAAACACCATCAGACTCTTACCTACTTGACTTGGAAGATTTAGAGCTACCCTATCGAGATCAAAAAAACTCACACAAGGGCACTTATGGTCACCTAGCACTTGCTTGTGGAGACAAACTAGGAGCGAGTACTCTGAGTGCAAAAGCGGCACTTCGTTTTGGAAGTGGTCTTGTTACTCTTGTCGGTTTTGGTGATGATAAAACGCCAAATACAATAATGCACTCCACTTCCCTTCCTCTAAACGCCACTGCATTAGCACTTGGAATGGGACTTGGGCAAGAGTTTAGCAAAAAAGAGTTAGAAAAGTTTTTAGATAACTCTCTTCCACTTATAGCTGATGCAGATATTTTTCACATGGAGATACTAGAGCAGATACTCAAAAGAGAAAAACTCGTTCTCACTCCTCATCCTAAAGAGTTTGTTGCCCTTCTCAAACATACCGCTCTAGCAGATATAAGTGTAGAAGAGTTACAAAAACAGAGATTTAAATATGCTGAGCTCTTCTCTACCAACTACCCAAATATAGTTCTCATCCTAAAAGGTTCAAATGTTCTCATTGCTAAAGGTGAGAAACTTTTTGTAAATCCTCATGGAACATCTGCCCTTGCTAAAGGCGGTAGCGGGGATGTTTTAAGTGGTTTAGTCGCATCTCTCTTGGCTCAAGGAAAAAACCCATTAAGCGCAGCCATAAATGCCTCATTAGCACACACAAAACTCGCTTTAAATTATAAAGGCGCTGATTTTTCACTTACTCCTGATGATTTGATAACAGGCATTGGCAATCTATAAGACTTGTTATGTTATAAATCAAATAATAATTATAATTAGAGGAATATCAATTGGACAATATATTAAAAATCGGAAAATATGAACTAGGCTCGCGTTTAATCGTTGGAAGTGGAAAGTATGACTCTTTTGAGATGACAAAAGATGCTACACTTGCGTCTGGAAGTGAGCTTATCACTGTTGCTGTTCGTCG
>JAYEHI010000259.1:0-6820 GCA_034659455.1 Campylobacterota bacterium
TAAATGTTAGACGGGCTTTAGAAAAACTTCCATCTACAAAGTCTTCTAAGTCATCACTTCCAGAGTTTTCAAAAAGTAAAAACTCTTGAGGAATTAGCTTGTCATTTTGAGTGATAGCATAGTACTCTTCTTTATTCTCATGAAGTCCACGATGAATCTCTTTTAAAACATCACCAACACTCCAGCCTTTTCCAACAAAGTGTTTGTCTGTTTTAAGCTCTTGAGCCTCTTTTACAAGTCTGTCTATCTTAGTTAAAAGCTCAGAGCTATAGAGTCCATTCTCTTTTTTTGTATCGATGATAACTTCCATAGTCACAGAACCACGTAGTTCATGATCTACCGTAGCGGTTGCTATTTTTACAGGAGAGTTCTCTGGCTGCCATGAGAGAGGGTCATGTTTAAACTGCACTCCAGAAGCGAAGTAAACCCATATAACAGTTATAACTGCACTTGCAGCTACAATCTTTTTAGCATGGTTTACACTAAAGTCAGCGATAGCGATAAGAATTTTATCCATAGTCTCACTCTTTTTCTTTTGAGACTCTTTAGCAGCTTTTAGCGGTAGAGTGGCAAGGATGGCTGGAAGTAAAACAAGAGTGTTCACCAGCGCTATGATAACACCAAGAGCTGCAAATACTCCTAAGTCGGCGATAGGCGCGATAGAAGCAGTCGAGAAAGATAGAAGCCCCGCGGCAGTGGTAAGCGACGTCATGATGATGGCAAGACCCGAGTGACCTAGAGAGTAGCTGATGGCCTTGTGTTTGTCTCCATTGGCATTTAAGTGTTTAAAAAACATTGCAAGTAAGTGAACAACAGCACCTATACCAACAGCAAGTAAAAACGATGGAAGGATTTGAGTAGGGATAGTGATAGGAGTGCCTACAAGTGCCATAATAGAAACAGTAGTTAAAAGTGAGATTACAACGATAAATATCGGAAGTATTACAGCACTAACTCTACGAAATACGATGAACAAAAACGCCATCATCATTAAAAGTACAAGTTTTACAAACTTCTGCATATCTTTTTGTACTGACTGTTTGTTGTAGTCATTTACAGCTAAAGAGCCAGCTATGAAAACATTAAAACCCTCGGCTTTGAACTCTTTGGCGATTGCATCTGCTGCTCTTACCATTTCACTCTTTGATGGGTCGCTCAAAAACTCAGCCTCTTCATCACTTGCATCTTCTCCAAACCCTTCAAGCTCATTTTCACTTTCACTTGTCTCATAAGCACTTGGTTCTAGGATGATTGTAGTCATTGTCAGTGCTTCATTATAAAGAAGGTTTTTATACATAGCATTGTTCAGTGCTGTTTTTTTGATAAGGGCTAACTCTTTCTCGTTTTGGGGGAAGTTTTCAAAGAGATCTTCTACTATAAGTCTATCACCCTCTCCACGAGTGTTTCTCGCGTTTATAAGTGAAGTGATGTCATTGAGATGAGGGACTTCATTTTCAAGTTTTGCGTGAAGTGTTTGTAGCTTTTTAAGAGTCTCAAGGTCGAAAATATTCTTTGCTTGAACAACGACTAATATTTTTTCATCTTGCCCAAACTGCTCTTTAAAAGCTTCATATCTTACTAGTGCAGGGTCATTTTCATGCAAGAAGCCTTCAGTAGAAGTATCTATGGTGATTTTAGGTAGATTTGATATAAGAAGTATACTTACTATCATCATTAAAGAGATGATTTTTTTAGGGTGAACCGTTATAAGTTCACCCATCTTTTCTAAGCGAGATTCGCTTTTAGTTCTCCAGTTCATTGTTTACCTTTATTAGGAGAGTTTAGAGCTCTCCTGATTTAATATAACAAATAGTACATTTGTTATATTAGGCTAACGTTAAGAGTTTATAAGTGAGAAGATTCTTCAAGCATAGTATCCATGAGCACGAAGAGTTCTGAAGATGCCTCTTCCATTTTGTCAAAGTTCTCAACGATGATGTCTGCATTTTGAAGAGTATTTTGCTCTGCGTCTTCTGCAATAAATGCAAAGTTTGTATTTGCGTTTACATGTACAGTGTTGTGCGGTAGTGCTATTTTCGGATAAGAGACTGTTTTAGAGAATCGTTTTTTACCCTCTCCTTCATACCAAACGCCAAGGTTGCACTGGTGAGAGTCAAGAGGTCTTAGTACCGCTTCAAGTGACATAAGCGAATTGTAAGCACGAGATTTATAAAGTATATGGTCTATTTTAGCAAGTATTATAAAGATGTTGTTCTCCATCATATAGGAGTTGTCAACTATGCTATTAGAATTCTCACTGAGTTCTATAAGCGTCTGTTCAAACTCTTCTATTTTTCGAGTGGAAGTGTCTACCGTCTCTTTCATACTTTCAGAGCTTGATTGGATTTCGTTCATACCTTGTTGCAGAGACTTGATGCTTACAGAGATTTCACTTGTAGCCTTATGTGTACGCTCAGCAAGTTTACGAACTTCATCGGCAACGACAGCAAAACCACGTCCATGCTCCCCTGCTCGAGCCGCTTCTATGGCAGCATTAAGTGCTAGTAGGTTTGTCTGGTCGGCGATGTCTGTGATGAGTTCTATCACGGAAGTGATACTATTTGTTTGGTTTGCTAACTCTTCAACACTTGAGTTGTTAATTCCAACTTGCTCATTAAGCATATGGAGTTCACCTACAGCTTCATTGATATTATTACGTGAGTTGTTTGAGAGCTCTGCAGCAGACTTTGTCTCTGATGTGATGTCTTTTAAGTTGCTGATATTAGTTTTGAGGTTCTTTTGAATAACAGTTAGGGACTCTGAAACATTTCTACTATTTACACTCAGTCTAGAGTTAAATGTATCACGGAGCCCTTTTGTATGTTGCTCATTCATATGGTCAATACTTTTGGCGACATTTTCTATAGCAGTTACAAATTCACCTTCCATTCCAGCAGAAGATATCTGTTTTTCAAAGTTTCCTTGAGAGGCTGCTGTGATAGTGATGTTAATTTCCCGAATGAGTTTTTCAACATGTCCAAGGAATAGACCGAGGCTTTTACCCATCGCTCCTAGTTCGGTATCGTTATTGCATGATTGACATTTTTTAGAGAAGTCGCCTTTAGCAACATACCCGATAAGGGTTGTGAATTGGTTGATTCCGCTTGTTATGGATTTTCTAATCATAGTGGCCACAATTAGAACTATAGCACCTGTCAAAATACCAGCTATAAGAACTAAGTACTTGTAAAAAGATATTTCACTCTCTAGGGCTTCTGAGTCCTCTTTTAGCTCTCTTTCTTTCATTTTTACAAGTTTCTTAAATGAAGTTCGAGAAGCGTTTGCATAAGGAGTTAAGTCGTGCTTATACTGAGCATATATTTCAGTAGTTTTGTTTTTAATCTGATCTTGAGATAAGCTCTGCATCATTTTTAAAGAGTTGTTTATAAAAAGGAGAGTTGAAGATTTGGCTTCTTGAACTAGTCCTAGAGAGCTATCGTTTTGCATAAGCTCCTCAAGAGTGTTGAAATGAGCTCTGATCTCTTCTATTTTATCTTGAAGTTTGTCAATGTCTTTGTTGTAGGCTCCACCTAGCATAATGTCTCTTGTTGTACGACTTATGTAGTTTAAGTTTTTTTCAATTTTAAGAGTGCTTAAACCAGCTTTCATAGAGTTACTACGAAGATGTTTATACTCAGTCTCGATGTGGCTCATTGACCAGAACACAAATATCATCGCCGAAAATATGGCAAAAGTTGCCATTACGATTAGGTAGTTCATTTTCTTCTGTATACTCATTTTTTCAAACATGTAAGTTCCTTACTCTGTATATATAGATAAAATCTTATCATAATGATTCTATAAATCCAACTAATAATATAATATTGTAATATATTTGTTCTGCTTATGAGAGTTTAAGTATGATGTATACTGTTTGATTATTTATAGACGACTTGATTTCTTCCACTCTCTTTAGCCTTGTAGAGTCTCTCGTCTGCTAAGTTTATTACATTCTCAACATTATCTATATTTGTGTCATTTGCTATAGCAACGCCACAAGAGATAGTTATGTTGATAGATACGATACTATTGTCTGAAGTCATTTTCTCTTTTTCTACGTTTTTTCTGATTCTCTGTGCAAATCTTGCCAACTCCTCTATGGAAGTGTCAGGAACAAGAACTATAAACTCCTCTCCACCCCATCTGTGCACCATATCTGCATCTCTGGAGGACTCTTTTATGATTTGCGCTACACTTTTTAAAACAGTGTCCCCAAACTTATGTCCATAGTTGTCGTTTATTTGTTTGAAAAAATCTATGTCCATCATAATGATGCCGTAGTATCTAGAGTCTCTTTTGGATTTCGCTTGAATGTGCTCTATGATTTGGTAGAAATGATTTCTATTGTAGAGGTTTGTTAAAAAGTCCGTTGTTGCTACTGTGTTTAGTTTGCTGATGAGGTCTTGATTTTTTTTAAAGAGACAAGAGAGTTTGAGTGTATTGTCTATGCGAGTAAGAACCTCTTCTCTATTGATGGGCTTACTGATAAAGTCGTTCGCACCAGTTTTTATCAGTTGTGCTATGGTGGAAGTTTTGTCTGCAGAAGAGTAAGCAAGTATCGGAAGCTCGACTAGGGTATAGGTGTTGCGAATTTTTGTAATGAGCTCTATACCATTCATGAGAGGCATATTGATATCTGTGATAAGAAGGCTAATCTCTTGTGGAGAGTCCAAAGTACAGCTATAAGCCTCCATTCCATTCTCTACTTCAATATAGGGAAGATTTTGGGTTTTTAATAGGTCTACTACTTGATGTCGAGCTAAAGCCGAGTCGTCGCATATAATAACAAGAAGGTCTCTGTTTATGTTGAGTCTCTCTATTTTGTTTACTAGGTAGTTTGTTATGCTCTTCTCATCGGTTTTATAGAGGTAGTCGACTATAGGCAGAGAGACAAGTTTAGCTCGCTGCTCCTCATTTGTTGAGGCAGTCATAACAAGTATGGAAAATTTTTTACGAATTAGATAGTAGATAAAGTCAGGATTTCCATCTGGAAGATATAAATCAACTATAAGTAAATCGTAGCTATTTTTTTCAAGAAGTTCTTTAGCCTCTTTTTCAGTTGAAGCTACGTCACAAACTATTTTAAGTTTAGCGGTGATTTCATCTTTGATCTTTTTTTGCAGTAACTGCGAATCTTCGATAATTAAAATGCTATCTATTTTTTTACAGTGGGAATTTTTTACTTTAACAGAATTACAATCAATGACACTTTCAGCTTCGTTCATAAAAACTCCTATGATAATATGCAAGATTATACAAAGAGTTTTATATAAGTAAATTGAAAGAGATTAACTTATGTAATATAAAAAGAGTATAATAAAAAAAAAGAGGGAAGTAAGATGGAGAATAGAAGTTGTGACATTTTAATAATCGGAGGGGGACCTGCTGGAGCAGTCTCTGCAGTAACGGCAAAGATGAACTTTAGAGACAAAGAGGTTCTTGTAGTAAGAGAGTATGAAAAGCAGCTTGTTCCTTGTGCTATTCCTTATATATTTGGTGAGACTTTGGGGTGTAGCGATAAAGATGTCGGATCTTGTGCTGCAGCTGTAGATATGGGAATCTCTACACTCCTTGGAGAAGTAAAGGACATCGACTTTAAAGATAAGATAGCATTTACTCTTAATGAAGCTATTCACTTTGATAAACTCATCTTTGCGACAGGTTCTAAGCCTTTTGTACATGACTTGCTTAGACACTCTTTAGCACTTAATGGTGTTTTTACAGTAGCAAAAAACAAAGAGCTCATAGACAGAGCTAAAGCCTACTTGGAAGATAAAACAGAGGTAGTCGTCGTTGGTACGGGATTTATAGGTGTTGAGATGGCTATGGAGCTTCTCTCAGGTGGAAAAAATGTCACTTTGATAGGTGGAAGCAGACATATACTCAAGGACTCTTTTGACTCAGAGATAGCCGAGGAAGCTGAGAAAATACTCCAAGATGCTGGGGTGAAGTTTATAGGCAACGACAAAGTAAGTGCCATAATAGATAAAAATGGAGATAACATCGTCAATGGTGTAGAGCTTGATAGCGGAAAAGTTGTAGATGCCGAGGTGGTGTTTTTGGCAACAGGCTATAAACCAAATACTGAGCTTGCTCAAAAGGTAGGGGTCTCTTTAGGACACTATGGTGGTATATGGGTTGATGAGTATATGCGAACAAAAAACCATGATATCTTTGCCGTTGGTGATTGTAGTGCAAGGCGTGAGTTTATCACGAAAACACCATCAAAGGTGATGCTCGCTTCTACCTCTTCAGCGGAGGGAAGAACAGCGGGAAGCTCTCTATATGGGATTAAGTACATCAAAGGCTTTAGTGGAACTATAGCGATATTTTCGACGATGATAGGAGAGATAGCTTTTTCATCTGCGGGAGTGACTGAAGATGAGGCAAAAGCAGCTGGAATGGATATAGTTGTCGGGACATTTAGTGGGATAAATCGTCACCCAGCGACGATTCCCGATGCGCAAAGACAGTTAGTGAAGCTCGTCGCAACACGCAATGGTGGTCAAGTGATAGGTGGTCAAATCGTAGGTGGAAAAGAGACGGGAGAGATGATAAATATAATAGGACTTGCTATAGAGACAGGACTAAGTGTGTACAATCTTATGTCTATGCAAGTAGCGACTCAGCCGATGCTAACAGCCGCTCCCACGAATTATCCTATAGTTATGGCAGCTATAATGGCTAGTAAAAAGATAGAAGTTTAAAGTTTTATAAGGTATAAATTGGCTAGACTTTAAAACTTAGATACAAAACTCAAAGGATTTGACATGAGTAGACTAGACATAACAACACAGGTAACTCTTTTAAAAGAGGCTCG
>JAYEHI010000260.1:0-6801 GCA_034659455.1 Campylobacterota bacterium
TCAAACTCATGCTCTTTGACTGTTTTTAAAGCCTGTTCTCCACTTGTTGCAACAATAAGAGTGTACTCTTCATGTTCTCTTAAAATATTTAAAATTATTTTTATAAATTGAGACTCATCATCTACTATTAAAATCTTGCTCTCTTTCATAATCCTAACTCCTAACTTTATAGATATTTTGAAATTGTTTTTAGTACATCTTCTTCTTTAAAGGGTTTACTTATAAAACCAACCCCGCCAGAGTTCTGTGCTTCTTGAATACTCTTTTCATCTGTTTTGGCAGTTATGAAGAGTACTGGAATCTCTTTTGTCCTATCTTGAGATTTTAAAGCCTTACACACTTCATAACCATCCATTTCTGGCATCATTATATCTAAAAGAACAAAATCCACATCAATCTTTTGGACTATTTTAAGCGCTTTTTCACCGCTAAGCGCTGGCACTAAATCATAATGGTTTTTCAAAAACTGCATTAAGATATCAATATTAGATTTGACATCGTCAACGATTAAAATTTTTTTTTAGCCATTTAAAACCCTTTTATTAATAGCTTCTGCAGCATCCTCAAATTCAAAATTATCCATTGCCTTCTCTATCTCCTCTAGTGTCTTAGTATCCTCATCGTCAAGCTCATAGTTATCAAGCTCTTTTAGAATTGGCTCACATTTTAGTGGTTCCATAGTTTCTAAAGCATTATATAGTTGAGTAAAGAGTTCATTGACGTTTAAGAGGTCTATTTTTTTGTTAAGATTCTTTTTTGGTGCTTTTCTTAAATCTTTAAGCTCATCGAGAACTTTTTGAAGCTCTTGCTTCATTTGTGGTAAATAGTCTCTATCGAGAGTTTCTTCAAGCTTTGCAGCTACGGAATTTAATGCCTCTGCCCCTATGTTAGCACTCAGACCCTTGATTGTGTGAGCAGTGACTTCTAGAGCTTTATCATCCATCTCTTCAAACTTTAAATTCTTGTTTTTTTCATAAAAACTCATCAATATTTTCATATAAAGCTCTCTATTTCCTGAGAGATAGGTTAGACCTACTTTTGTGTCAATATTTATAAACTCTGGAATTTTTATTTCATCCTTTTTTACATCCACTAAAGCTGGTTTATCAACTTTTTTTACTATATATTTTAGGAGTGTTTTATAAAGTAATTCTACATCTATTGGTTTGTTGAGATGGTCGTTCATTCCTGCTTCTTTTGTTTTGAGCATATCCTCTTTCATCGCGTTTGCAGTCAGAGCGATGATAAGAATTTTTTTATCTTCTTCTCTTATTATTTTTGTCGCTTCATACCCATCTAATAGTGGCATCTGAATATCCATAAATATAAGCTCATACTTTTTAGGTGCAGCCCTATACATCTGGACTGCCTCTTGACCATTTTGTGCTATTTCAATATTTATACCGCTATTTTCTAAGAGCCCTACAATAATCTCCTGATTTGTTTCATTGTCTTCTGCTAAAAGAATATTGCTTCCCTTAAGTGTGCTAATGTCACTCTTTAGGCTCATCTGTTTAGCTTCTTTAGAGAGACTACTCATCTCTACACCTTTAAGAAAAACAGCGCTTAGTATGTCATTGAGATATGAAGGATTTATTGGTTTTTGCAAAAATATATCTATACCTACGTCTTTGGCAAGTTTAGCTATTGACTCCTGTCTAAACGCACTTACCATTATAATTGATGATGGAGGAGGATTTTTACACCTTGAGTAATTATCTTCTATAATTTTAGTTGTCTCTATCCCATCGATATTTGGCATATTCCAATCCATTAAGATAATATCGTATGTCACATTACATGTTGACGTCATATTTATAGCTTCTTGACCGCTATATGCATGCTCTACTTGTATTTGGAACATCTCTAGAGTACTTGAGAGTATCTCATGCCATGTTTCGTTATCGTCGACAATCAATACTTTTTTATCACTAAAAAGATTATAGCTAGCATCGCTTGAAAGTTCTTGAATATCAATTTCAAAGATAAACTTACTACCTACTCCAAACTCACTCTCAAGCCAAATTTTCCCATTCATTAGATCAACTAGTTGTTTAGAAATACTTAGTCCTAGACCAGTTCCTCCATACTTTCTTGTTGTTGTGGTATCAGCCTGTGTAAAAGCTTGAAAAAGTTGGGAAGCTTGCTCTTTTGTAAGACCGATTCCTGTATCTGAGACTTCAACTCTGATTCTATTTTTTCTCACTTTTGTGATATAGAGACCAATCTCTCCATCATCTGTAAATTTGATTGCATTACTAAGTAGGTTGATAATTATCTGTCCTACTCTTAAACTATCTCCATGAAAGAGCTTCCCTACATCCGTCCCATAACTTACAATAAGTTCTAAATTTTTCTCATGCGCTTTAAACTCTATAAGGTTAATAGCATGATCTACAACTTTAAAAAGATCAAAGTCAGCATTCTCAATATTTATTTTCCCCGCTTCAATCTTACTGAAATCTAAGATATCATTGATGATTCCTAAAAGAGCTTTAGCACTGTCATCTATTCTATTAAGATAGTTTTGCTGTTTCTCATCCAAATCTGTTTGCAGTGCAAGATGTGACATTCCGATAACGCCATTCATTGGAGTTCGTATCTCATGGGACATATTTGCTAAAAACTCTGATTTGCTCTTGTTAGCATTATCAGCTTCTTCTTTAGCACTTTTGTAGTTCTCTTTCTCTTTTTCAAGCTCTTTTGTTCGCTGCTTAATTTTTAGTTGAAGTTCATCAGTATAGTAGTTGATGAGTTTATATAAAATACCAACCATTACAATGAGTAGTATAAGAGCAGCTCCTATAGTAATCCATTTTAAGTATGCTGTTTTATCCGTATAGTAGTCGATATTTTCAATAAAAATAAAATCTCCTAAGAGAGTGTTTTCATGGTCACTCATGCTATAACTATGAAAGATAAGATGGGATATCTCATTTTGAGTCTCAATATAACTGTTTTCCTCAAAAATTCTTCTATCAAGCAAGCGAGGAATCGCTATGTTGTCTGCAGTCTTTATTTTATAGTTAACCAGAACATATTTTGATGAGAATGGAGTTATGTAATTACTGACTGTTTTGGAATATTTATAGATTGGTGCTACAGCCTCTTTTTTTAAGACTAAAACAGGTGTTAAAACATTCTGTTTTTCAATCATTGACATTAAATACTTTACGTCAATTCCAAATTCAAAAGCTCCAAGATACACATCTTCATGAAAAACAGGAAATACCACTCTATAGTGGAGCCCAAATTTTCCAACTTCAAGACCCTTTTGAGGTTTTTTAAGTCTGTTTGTATTCACTATGAGAGATCTCAGACTTGAAAGATCATCTCCAAACTTATCTGCTTTGTGAACACGCAAAAAACTATGGGTCTCTGGGGTGTGAAAGTGCATTATGTAGAGATACTTGTTCTGTTTTTTAAGGATTTGATAGAGAGGTAAAGAGAGTTCATAGAGCTTTTCTCTGTCTCTTGAGGCAAATGCATCTATAACTTTAGGGTTTGAGAGAAGCTTATTCGCATAGTTTGTATACTCTTTACTAATCTGGTCTATAGTACTGCTAACCACACGAAAGGTATCTTGCTCTTTCTTTTTTATTATAAGGTCTAACATGGCACTATTTTGATAGTAACCAACATACATAAAGACTAAGGAACCTAGAAGCTGAATAAAAATAACTCCTAATAGTATTTTTTTTCCAAATTTCATAAAATTCCTCGAAAACTTAAATATTAATATAATTAATTTTAGAATTAATTAAAACTCCATCTCAACTTCTTTTGATTTTTGTACAAATAGTAAAGCATTTGTAAAAGCGTATTGATCCATTTCATCAATGCCCTCATCTTTGTACTCTAACAAAAAGTCAAATCCATCCACTTGAATATCTTTGACCTTTTCCATATGAACTACATAGACTAAAAGATCTGCCAAGTCACTCACAGGGATTATCTCTCTGTAATCTTTGTTAAACTTATCTATATACTCATCGCATATTCTCTCATTTGACATTAAGAGCATCCAAAGGATGATATTGTCTATCTTTTTGGGTGGGTTAACCTTCTCTAGGAAGCGACTATATATCTCTTGATTTTGAGACATCTCTTCGAGCTGATCATTAGCTTGTGCTATAAGAAAGTTGATTCTCTCTTGAGTAAGTTTACTGTTTCTATATGCGTCCAGAATAGGTTGCGCGATTTGATATGTATGCATTTTACCTCTTTATATTTGATTTGTAATTATTGCAAAATATTCTGAAATCTCTTCTATTCTAACCTTTTAAATATTTATACCTTATAAATCTAAAAGTTGAGTAACTCTCTCTTCACTCTTCATCTCAATTCTAAACTCTACTCTTCGTGACTCATCTTCACTCTTAATCTCAGAAAATGCCATGCCATTTGCTCGAAGATGTTTCTCTAACCAATTTTTATTTTTCTGTATGGCTTCATCTTTGAGACTATGACAGTATTTTAAAACTGAGTAAGCCCTATCTTGTGATAGTTTCATATTATTGAGATAGATTTCATCCGCTGAGTTTGCACCTTTCCAGCTTTTTGAAGTATGTCCTTCAACTCTTAGTTCATATATCTCGTCTTTATACTCTTTAGAAGTGAGTACCTTCACATATCTAGCAAAAAAGTCCTCTAGAACAAGCTTGAACTCATCTTTTATATCACTACTACTGATATCAAAAAGAACCTCTGGCGAAGAGAAAACTACTCTATTGTCTTTAGTGATACTAGCATTCCATCTTTTGAGATCCTCTTCAAACTCTCCATAAAGAGCTTCATTAAGATTTACTTTTATATCTCTATACTCTAAGGCGACATCTTGCATCTTCTGCTTTTGGGACTCTATTTTGACCATAAAGCTTATCGCTATGAACAAAAAAACAAGCATTAGCCCAGACATCATGTCCGAGATGCTCATCCACTCTCTATTCATCTACTTTCTTACCTTGAAATTTTTGAATAAGGGAGAGTGTGGTTGAGACACCCATACCTACTATAGATGTGAAAAATGCTGTTTTTAATCCTACTAAAATTTCGTTCACACTGTTGATAATGTCATCAGGATTAAAAGCCTGCAGTCCGATAAATATTCCTACAAAAGTGCCTAGTACTCCCATGCTTACTATCTGACTTTTGAGATCTTTTCCGGTTTTATAGTCCAAAAATCCAAGCACAAAGATGATGAGAATAAATACAATGTTCACAGGATCAAGAAGAACATTTTTAAAAGAAGAGAGTGAACTACCCTTTTTATCCGACACCATATTACAGCTACCAAGAGTTAGTAGAGTTCTATTACTAGCAACAAGTTGCTTACTAATCCCCTCAATACGAGATAACTCTTCGAGACTTCTAAAACAGCCATTGGTCTCTCTATAGTTTACTATTTTTTGTGATTTTGCCTTACCAATGCCATTGAGTTCTAAGAGTTCTTTTGTCGATGCATTGTTTAAATCAACAAGCGCTAAGAGATTTGTGAAGGTAAATAAAAATAAGATGAGATGTTTTAAGATAAAAGAGCCTTTATTTTGTTACAGTTTTATCTAAAATAGTTTGTCTTTTATGAATACCTGTAAATATCATATAAAACATAAGAAACATAAATAGAAAACCAAGCAACGCAAATAACGGTATATTTTGACCTCCATTTTTGTTGATAGAATCAAGTATCACATAACCTATGGAACTAAAGGTAATCTGTAGCAAGACTAAAAAAGCAACTGTTTTTGCGACATCCATATCAAAAAACTTCACCATTATATGATGAATATGGGTTTTATCTGGAGAAAATGGTGACTTCTTTCGTTTTATCCTACGAACCATTACAACTAAAGTGTCTAAAATCGGCATAGCCATTAAGTAAATAAGTACTATTGGATGAACGTACTCTAAACTTAAAACGGCCAAAACACTGATGATGAACCCTATAGTTAGACTTCCACTATCACCCATAAATATCTGAGCGGGATGCCAGTTAAAAAATAAAAAACCTATAATTGAGGCAATAGTAGATGTCGATATTATAACTATAATATCACTATGGTACCCAAAACCTATAAATGCAAAAAAAAGCAGTATAATAATCGAAATAGAGCTTGAAAGTCCGTCAATCCCATCTATCAAATTTAAAGCATTTGTAAAACCTGAAATCCCAAATAGACTCACAGGTAAGGCAAGCCACATAACCAACTCTAAATCATACCCATACCAAATACCAAGAGTATCTATACTAAAACCATTGAGCCACATAAGAAATATAGCAGCAAATATAACTATAAACTTTGATTTAGCGGAAATTTCATGTCTATCATCGTATATACCCAAACTAACTACCATAAAAATAGCTAAAAAGATATACCAATATTGACTTAGAAGCTCAAATTCAAAAATAGATATAGATAAGAAAAATGCTGTTATAAAGCCAGCTCCTGCTCCACTTGGAGTGATATTACAGTGGTGACTTCTCTCGTTTGGAACATCGTAAAGATTAAGCTTATGTGCATATTTTATAATAAGACGAACCAGTATGTAAGAGAAGAGTATAGTAAGTAGAATCTTTCCTAGAAGTAGCAATCACATTCCTTATAGTTTTGTTATTTAAATTATACTCAAACGCCACTTGTTATTTACTGAACTATTTAAGTTTTTTTGAATCCTATGTCTCCCCATACCCATTTTTCACCTGTGCTTTTTTTGCAAGTATCTGAACACTTTGTGTTATCTCTTCGCCCGCTATGTGGTAATGTTCATGAAGTTTTTCAAGAGATTCTTCTATTTTTTTTG
>JAYEHI010000261.1:0-6724 GCA_034659455.1 Campylobacterota bacterium
TAGTAAATATAATATACTCATAATAACCCCAAGCGCTATAGCTATCACCACCATCAGTTCTCCTAAAAGAGATGCTATTGTTTCGTTTATATACTCATAAGAGGAGACAATACTTAAAGACCTTCCATCAGGTAGTTTTGTAACAATACTCAAGAACTCTTCTTCGTCTAAAACCTTATCATCATAGTAAAACTCTACATTTCGGATAGATTCCAAATAGTCACTCTTATGATAAGACTCTCCTAAAGAGAAAACTTTTTTCAACTCATCTTGAGAGCTTTCATACAACTGATGATGCACAATATCATCTGCCATAATATGCATTTTATACAAGATGTCATTTTCTAATGTCTTTTTGTGATCAGAGACAACAAATGCACTCACAATTAACGCAACGATAAAAGCACTCAGACTTATGTATACAAAAATGATAGTTTTTAGAGAGTATTTAGTCAATAGTATAACCTCTTGTCTTGATAGTTCTGATAGCCGCTACGGGAAGTTTTTTGCGAATATTTCGTATAGTTGCATCAATGGTGTTTGATGAGATATTTTCTGGGTGAATGTAGAGTGCGTTTAAAAGCTCATCTTTAGAGATAATTGAGGATTTTTTCTGTAGAAGATAAAAGAAGAGATTGCTCTCTTTGTTTGAGAGCATAATCTCTTCATCTTTATACTTTAAAGTTTTTTCTACAGTGTTGCAGAGAAGTCCATCTAATGAAACTTCAGGAAGGACTTGATTTTTTCTTCCTTGGACATATATACGAGCAAGCAGCTCTTCGTTATCAAAAGGTTTATCTAGGTAATCATCCGCTCCAAGATTGAGACCCTCTATCTTATCACTTATGCTATCATAAGCACTTATTACTATGATACTACTCGAAGGGTTATTCGTTTTTATTTCCCTTATAAGAGTTAGCCCTATGTCTTCGCCATCTATGTTTCTATCAAGTAAGACTACATCATAGTTAAGCTGTGAGAAGTACTCTCTAGCCTCTTTTAGGTTGTGAACGATATCAACTCGAAAATAGACGCAAAGATACTTTCCAACAAGCTGAGCTAACTGAAGATCATCCTCTAGCATAAGTATTCTCATGAGAGCTTCCTAATGAGCATAAACTTTACTAAACTGCGCCGTACTTCTAAAATATGGAGGGTATCTAAAGTGAACCCTAAACGATTTAGAAGCTCCTGGTTTGAGATTTTTTGCGACGACAAACTCTTTTGTAATCGACTGTGGTTTAAAGTTAAGATTGTACCCACCACTAAAAAAGTCAAAAAAACCACTTGACTTATAGAAGTTACCACCTTTTACATTTCCAGTAGCATGACCTTTATTTACAAGTTTTATCTCAAAAGTAACTTTTCCTATTTTGTGGTTTCCCTCATTTCTAACGATACCGGTGTAAATGATCTGCTCAGTACTTAAGAGGCGTTTGTTTTTAAGCTTGTGTAGTTTTGCCACTTTTGTATACTTATCGACTACCATCACAGAAAAACCTGCAAGAAAGAGACTAATAACAGTTACTGTTATTAACATTCCTATCTTAAGCTTTTGACTCTTTTGTTTTAAGGCACTAACAACACCTCCAGCAAAAATGATAAAAATAATAAGAAATACAATAAAGTGCCAGTAATTTAAAAGTGTCATCTGCAGTCTGCTCCTAGTGAGATATTATAATCCCTTGCATAAGTAAAAGGTTCTACAATTATCTTAAACTCTTTACTTGTAGATATTTCAATATCCTCTACTACAATCGACATTTTTTTAAATGGCTTAAGTTTTTTAAGATAATTTCTATACTTATTAGATGTAACCTTATAAGCACTTGCAGTTATTTTGCAGCTAGAGAAGTTCTTTTGAGATTCGTTAGTGATAGAACCAATGACTACTACCGCATCACTAAAGTTTAGTTTTTTTTGAGAGATAAGTTTTGTAGAGTTTTTAAAAAGATACTCGTGTAGTTTTACATAACCTAAAGTAGGTCCTATGAGCAATATGGAAAAACCAAAAAGTACAAAAAAAACTCCTAGGAGTAATCTTTTACGAAGTAGTATCGCTAAAATGATAAAAAGAAAAAAAAGAAAAAAACTTCCAGCAAACAGAAGATAGTCATACATAATTAGCCCATCTACAAATGCGGTTATTTTACTTTTCATCTCCCAACTCTACTCAGCTCTTGAGTTTTTCTCAGCTATCCCACTCATATCAAACCTACGAGCGAGTTCTTGCTTGATTCTATCTGGAGAGATGTTTTTGACTGCTAACGCTACTAACATATGGTATGTTAAGTCTGCGGCTTCATAAATCATCTCTTCTTCATCATTGTCTTTATGAGCGAAACAGTACTCGCCTGCTTCTTCAACAACTTTTTTGAGAATCGTGTTATCACCCTTACTCATAAGCTTCGCTGTCCACGATGAAGATGGATCTGCGTTTTTGCGCTCTTGTATAGTGTGATAGAGTGTATCTATAACGCCATAAGCAGCAGTAGTGTCAACTTCAACCTCAGAGTTCGTCTCACCAGACTCTAACTCTGTAAAGAAACAAGACTTACGACCTGTATGACAAGCTACACCCTCTTGAGTTACTTTAATAAGAAGCGTATCATTGTCACAGTCAAGACTAAAGGAGTGAATAGTTTGCATATGCCCACTACTCTCGCCCTTTTTCCAGATACGTTGCTTTGAGCGAGAAAAATAGTGTGCTATTTTCGTTTTTAAAGAGAGTTCTAATGCCTCTTTATCCATATATGCCATCATCAAAACTTCATTCGTTGAGACCTCTTGAACGATAACAGGAAGAAGTTCAGACTTCTCCCAATCGACTCTATTTAAGGCTTCTTGACTCATTAGTTAGCCGTAGTTCTTTTTTTGACGTCTTTTGTATCAACCCAGATATTTGGAGTTGAACCACCAGGTGTTAAGAAGATTTTCGCATCTTTGTTTTCACGAAGTGCATCGTTAAACTTCCCTTGAACTTTCATCTGCTCTAACTCTAATAGTTTAGAAGTAAGTGACTTAGAGATCAAAAGATTTGCTTTAGCTTGTGCATCTGCTTCGATAGTTACAGCATCTGCCTTACCTTGAGCCTCGATACGAGCTTGCTCTGCGACACCTTGAGCTTCTGCGGCACGCTTTAGTGCTTCTTGTTTTACACGCTGAACATCTTGTTCTGCTTTTTGCACTTCTTGTTTAGCGATTTGAACACGTTCGATCTGCTCTTTTACTTTTGTAGGAAGAACAATATCACGAAGTTGCACTGATTGTAAGATAGCTGGAGAGTTCTCTTGCTCAGAGACACTCTTACGAATCCCTGCTTCTATCTCTGCACCTAAATCATTTCTCATCTGAGTAAGAGCTTCCGCATCGTACTTACCGATAACATTACGAACAACATCACGAACAACAGGATTAATGATTTTATCTTCCCAAGAAAAACCCCAGTTAGAGATAGTCTGTGCTGCGAATTCAGAGTTAAGTCTATACTGAACTGTTAGCTCGATTCCAACAGGAAGGGAGCGTTTATCAAGAACAGTTACTGCTGGTTTTGAAACTATTCCAGAAGTGTGTGAGTTAGCCTCTATACGAGAAGCGTAGTTGATGATACGAACTTTTGTATCGACTGTATAAACTTTTTGAATCACAGGCATAATAAAGTGAAGCCCTGGGAGCAGTGCTTGATCTTGATACTTACCATTTGTACTTAAAATACCGCGTTGACCCTCTTCGATGATAGTAAAAGGTTTTGCTAAAACAAGTAAAACAATAACAGCTATTATAAAGTAAACTATTCCCGATTTTCCACCCATATTAAAGTCTATGTTTGGCATTTGAGGACCTTTAGGACCTCCGCCATTTCCACCTGTTCCTCCAGTAGACTTTTTAGGTCCGCCTTCGCTCTTTTTTTTGTTAAAGTAATCATTCATATCTGATGCCATAATTATATTCTCCTTCATTTTAGTTTTCTCTCTTTGTTAATTTGTTTCCATGAGAAATAGAATCTTTTAAAACTACAAACAATCCACCAAAAAAAGCCATTACGACCATTGTTACAAATATTTCCATTTTACAATTCTCCTATTTCATCGATTTTTTTATATGCACTCTTATTCACAAGAACAATAGCAAACGTAATAACTATAATTGCCATACCTGATATAATACTTAGCAATTCACTCTGAGTCTCATACTTCTGTACCAACCAAGCTATAATGGACAAATCAGTTGCAATAAAAACTCCAAAAACGACCTTAAGCCATCCCAGTTCTTCTTTTAGTTTATCCAATTTTGGCATTTTAGTTCCTAATCTATATATGTTAAGTAATGTTCGTATTTTTTGTTACGTCCAAATACAATATCAAAGTAAGTACTCTGTAGTTTTTCAGTTATTGGTCCACGAGATCCACAGCCTATCTCTCTAGCATCTACATTTGCCACTGGCGTTATCTCTGCCGCAGTTCCTGTTAAGAATGCTTCATCCGCTATATAAACCTCTTCACGAGATATACGACGGCGTTCTACTTTTATGCCCATATCTTGTGCTACTTCTATAACAGTTTTTTGAGTGATAGAAACAAGTGCATTATCACTTGGTGGTGTTACTAAAACACCATCTACAACCATAAAAAAGCTAGCTCCACTTGCTTCTGCAACATACCCTTGATCATCTAAAAGTAGTGCTTCATCATACCCACAGTCGATAGCTTCATACTTAGCCATTTGTGAATTTAAGTAGTTTGCAGTCGCTTTTGCCTTACCCATGTTTGAAGTGTTTGATGGTCTTGTCATTGACGCTATTTTAAGCTTAATTCCATTTTTGAGTCCATCTTCACCAAGGTAAGCGCCCCACTCCCATGCAGACATAACAGTCTCTACAGGTGCATCTTTGTGATAAACTCCCATAACACCATAACCTAAAAATGCAAAAGGACGAAGATAGACGTTGTCCCCTACAAACTCATTCTTTTTGATTAAGTCGATTTGAGCTCTATTCATCTCCTCAACTGAATAAGGAATATCTATCAGCGTCATCTTTGCAGACTCTTTAAGTCTTGCAGTATGTTCGTTAAGTCTAAAAATAGCATAACCTTTTTCAGTTTTATATGCTTTTGTTCCCTCTATTACTCCGTTTCCATAGTGAATCGTGTGTGAAAGAACATGCACCTTAGCATCATCCCAAGCTACAAACTCTCCATTCATCCAAATATACTTGGCTGCATCCATAAAGTCTCCAATAATTGTTTCATTAAAATTAGCTGTATTTTATCTAAAATGATGTTTATCTTATATTAACCCCCTTAATTCTAAGATTCTTTCTGTATAATTACATCTTAATATTTTGATAAGGTTTTTAAATGGCACATAGTTACGCTGATTATCGCGATGTAGATCAAGAACAACTCCAAAAAGACATAGACGAAATTAAAGTCACTATCGGTGAGCGAACTCAAGAGGATTTTGAACACCTGCTCAAGCTTGAAAGGTGGGGAAGGTTTTCTACATTTTCTGGATTTGCGCTGATCGTCTTAATAAACGCTCTTACTATCACAAACTATGCACTTCCAACATTTTTGTTCTGGGCGATTGGACTTGTAGGCGTAGTGCTTATGGGCATGGGAAATGTAGGAAGATGGGCAAACGTCGCACACCCTATTTTGCATGGTGCCTACGATAAAGTGCCAAACATCCCTTTTAGATACACAAAAAAAGGGTTTGCAGCTGGAAACAGAAGATGGTTTGATTGGCTTGACTGGATAAAGCCAGACGCTTGGGCTTATGAGCATAACATTATGCACCATTATCATTTAGGTGAGGTAGATGATCCTGATAATGTAGAAAAAAATATGATCTGGCTTCATAAAGCAAAAATACCAATGTTTATGAAAGTGGCGTTTATCTATCTTTTTGCAGGAATGTGGAAGCTTGCTTACTATGCACCAAATACACTCAGAATACTAGAAAACAAAGAGCGTATCCGTAGAGGTGAAGAGCCAACACTAGACTACCAAATCAGCCCTTTTACTAAAAATGGTTTTGCACTCTGGAAGTCTTACATCTTACCATATGGTCTTTTTCAGTTTGTGTTTCTTCCTCTACTCTTTTTACCTTTAGGCTTCGAGGCTGTTATTAGCGCTTTTACATTTTTAGTACTTGCGGAGGTTTATGCAAATCTTCATTCATTTCTAGTTATCGTTCCTAACCATTCGGCTGAGGACATCTATCAGTTCTCAACACCACACAAAACGCAAGGAGAGTACTACTTACGTCAAATTATGGGCAGTGTAAACTACAACACTGGTTCAGATTTTATAGATTTTCAACATGGATTCTTAAACTATCAGATAGAGCATCACCTCTTTCCAGAGATGCCGCATAGTTTTTACCAAAAAATGCAGCCTATCGTAAAGGACATCTGTAAAAAACACAATCTAGAGTATCGTCAGGAGTCTGTTTTTAAACGCATTGGCATGACAATAGACCTTATGGTTGGGAAGACTAAAGTCCTTCGTATAGATGGTGTTTAGTTAAATACTGAGCCTCATAAACTACTTTGAATTGTTTAGAGAGATAACTAACATAGTTATCTCGTATCGCTTTTTCATCTTCAACGAAAAGCACACTGTATTGACTCATCTCATTCATTCTATATAATGCCTTTTAGTACTTCTTTAATACATCGTTTATTTGAAGATAGGCTTCCATAGGCGTTGTCTCAAAATAT
>JAYEHI010000262.1:0-4305 GCA_034659455.1 Campylobacterota bacterium
TTAAGCGGTGGTTTAGACTCGGCAGTTGTGGCAGTGCTAGCGCAAAGGGTTTTTAAAGATAAGCTCTTATGCGTGAAAATGCCATCTCAGTACTCCTCACAGAGCTCTTTAAACGATGCTGATGAACTCTGTAGAGAGTTCTCTATAAACGCCATAACGGCTTCTATAGAACCGATGCTCAAAGCTTATGAGTCGATGAACCCTGACTTAGACAACCTCAGAAAGGGGAACTTCTCTTCTCGTATGCGAATGTCGACACTCTTTGACATCAGTGCAAGAGAGAATGCTCTTGTTTTAGGCACTAGCAACAAAAGCGAATTGATGCTAGGGTACGGAACACTTTATGGGGATTTGGCTTCTGCTATCAACCCCATAGGAGATCTCTATAAAAGTGAAGTCTTTGAGCTTGCAGAGTATCTAGGAGTAAGCAAGAGCATTATTAAAAAGCCTCCATCTGCGGACTTGTGGGATGGACAGAGTGATGAAGAGGACTTGGGTTACACCTATGCAGAGCTTGATTATGCGATGAAGCTCTATGTAGAAGATAGATTGAGTGAAGAGGAGATAGTCGCAAAAGGTGTGGATGCAAAAATGTTAGAGATGATAATAAAAAGAATTTTTCGTAATCATTTTAAAAGAAAAATGCCCGTTATCGCAAAACTAACCTCTAGAACATTGAACCATGATTTTAACTATCCAAGAGATATAACTTTATAAAGGAAAGCAGGATGAAAGAATTAAAAATACCATTTAGTAAGTATGAGAGTTCACGCGATGCACACTCAAACGTTAGTGATGCTCTTGATGGTGAAGATATCAACCACGTAGATGAGCTAGAGAGTGAGTTTGCTTCTTATGTTGGAGCGGAGTACGCATTAGCAACTTCACATGGGACATCAGCACTTCACTTAGCTATGTTAGCACTTGATCTTAAACGCGGAGATAAGGTAGTGTGTTGTGTAAATGCTTATCCTAATGTTCCAGAAGTTGTTCGTCACTTTGATGCAGAACCAGTATTTATAGACATCGATGCAGATACATATAACATCAACCTTGATAAACTAGAAGCTTATCTTGAGGAGAACAGAAGTAAAAAGCTTAAAGCTGTTATAGTGACTCATCTTGGTGGGGCGAGCGTTGATCTTGAGCGTGTTTATAAGATGGGAAAACATTATGACGTTAAGATAGTTGAAGATGCTTGCGAGGCTTTGGGTGCGACTTACGGAGGTGACAAGATTGGCTCTACTGGAGCGGACATAGTATGTTTTAACTTCTCATCACACCTGAAGAAAAACATCTGTAATGGTGGAATGCTTACAACAAATGATGATGAAATTATGGAGCGTGCTCGTCTACTTGCAAACCATGCTATAGTTCGTGATGAAGAGTCTCTAGAGTATATTTATGATGTTGTAGATATAGGGAATGACTACTCGATGAGTGAGATAAATGCTGCATACATCCGCTCTATCATCATAAATCAAGACGAAAACATCAAACGCCAACAAGAGATAGCTCAGAAATACTCAGAGGCACTCGAAGATGTTGAACATATCACTATACCGTCTATGGAAAATGAAGAGAATCCATTCTCTCTATATGTTGTCAAAGTTGATAAAAATCGTGACTCTTTTGCACTTAAACTTCGCGAAGCGGGTATAGGAACAGGTCTTCACTATATTCCTCTACATCTTTTAACTTACTACAAGTCCAAATACTCTCTTCGCGTAAATGACTTTCCCGTAGCTCTGCGCGCGTATCAGCAAGTTTTATCACTTCCTATCTATGCAAATATGAGTGAGGCAGATGTAAAAACAGTGATTGACTCCATCAAAAAAATAGCGAAAACAAGAGTATAAACTTCGTTGAAAAAATCTCTTGTTTTTTGGGTTGAGGAGTATTTCTACAACCCAAACTCCCTTCAAAAAGTCATATCTCTTCTCTTACTCCCTTTAAGTTATCTCTACTGCTCTTTGATGTACTTGCGTTTTAAGAGTAAAACACAAGAGAGTTTTGGCATAGATATAGTAAGTGTGGGAAACCTAAACGTCGGAGGGAGTGGTAAAACACCACTAGTGACAGCTTTAGCGAGTAACTATGAAGATGTTGCCATCGTGCTTCGGGGCTATGGACGAAACTCTCAAGGTCTCTACGTCATTAAGAGCAAAACTAAAATACTCGAATCTATAGAGATTAGCGGTGACGAGGCGATGATTTATGCTCGAAAGTTGCCAAATGCCATAGTTATTGTCAGTGAAGATAGAAAAGAGGGCATCAAAAAAGCTAAAGAGTTAGGGGCAAAACTTGTTTTTTTAGATGACGCTTACTCAAAGCATGATATAAAAAAACTAGACCTACTGATAAACGTAAACTCTCAAAATAGTTTTTGTCTTCCTTCTGGTCCCTTTAGAGAGAGATTGTGGCAAGGTAAAGATGCCGTTTTGTTAGAGGATGGTGTAGACTTTAAGCGGATGGTCGAGATTAAAGATAGATGTGATAAAATGTCGCTATTAACAGCTATAGCAAGACCTTCGCGTTTAGATAAGTACTTACCAGAAGTTCTTTCAAAAAACTACTTTGAAGATCATCATGCTTTTCTTAAAGAGGAGTTAGAAGAGGTGTTGCAAAAAGATGGTGCTGATTCGCTTCTTGTTACTTACAAAGACTATGTCAAAGTGGAATCATTTGGACTTCCTTTGAGTCTAATGGATTTAGAAGTTGAAGTTTCGCCAAAAGTATTTGAGATTATAGGAGATTACATTGCAAGCAAAAATAGAAACAGTTAAAACACTCCTCGAGGCACTTCCCTTTATAAAAGAGTTCTCTAAAGAGATTGTAGTTATAAAGTATGGTGGTTCCGCACAAACTTCTCCCCAATTAAAAGAGAGATTTGCAGAGGACATTCTCCTTATGTATTTGGTTGGGATAAAACCAGTCATCATTCATGGAGGTGGTCAAAAAATCACGGAGATGCTAGATGCTCTTAATATAGACACGAAGTTTATAGAGGGTCAACGTGTAACGACTAAAGAGGTGATGCGAATAGCTGAGATGATTTTAAGTGGAGAGATAAACAAAGAGATAGTCTCTCTTTTAAACTCTCATGGGGCTAAGGCTATCGGTGTAAGTGGAAAAGACGTTCACTTCATCACAGCAGAAGCAAAAGACTTTGCCAAATGGGGTCTTACAGGAGATATAGTTGACGTTAAAGCGGACGTGGTAAACAATCTCATCAGAGAAGATTTTATCCCAGTTATCGCGCCTATAGCTGCAGGTGAAGAGATGGGACACCCAGGTTTTAATATAAATGCAGATCTGTGTGCTTCTTTTGTGGCAAAGGCGGTTGGTGCAAATAAAATCATCTTTTTGACAGACACTGAAGGTGTTTTAGATGGAGAAAAAAATCTACTTTCATCTTTAACAAAAAAAGAGGTTCAAGCACTTAAAAAAGATGGAACCATTAACGGTGGTATGGTTCCTAAAGTTGACGCTTGTTTGGAAGCTATCGAGGGTGGTGTCTCAAAGGCACATATTATTGATGGAAGACTCGAACACTCTATGCTACTTGAGCTCTTTACATCTGAGGGTATCGGGACAGAGATAGTAGAGTAGATGAAGCTAATTTTACATCTGTTCATCACATTAGTATTACTTTTTGGGAGTTTAGGCGCCATAGAGTTTAGAGATATGCAAGAAATATCTCTAAAAAAGGATGAACAAACAAAAATTCTTGTAAAATATAAAGATAGTGTCCGTCTTTTTAAACTTAGATGGACTCTGTATGTAAATGAAGGTCTTGTGCTCTTTCACTCTTATGATAAGCAAGTGGCACAAAATATTCTTTACTTAAATACAAAAAATCAAAGTTTTAAAGTTTATCTCAAAACAAGAGGTGCGGACCATTATGAGCCACCTTATTTTTTAGTAAAGTTTAAAGAGTTTGATTATGGAAAAAATAGCGCAAGTTTTGAACTCTTTTTGTCTGATAAAAAATCGCAAATTGAGATAGAGTATCTGGGAAATGACTAAAAATGAAGAAGAGAAAGTAGGGTAAATGCAAAGAGTTGAACAAGAGTTGGCAAGACTCATACAAGAGATAGACTACGAAGAGGTGACAAAACTATTTGGAATGTTAAGTGGTGGTAAACGCCTACGCGCAAAACTAGTTTTGAAAATTGCACCTAAGCATAAAGATGCTCCACTTTTAGCGGCTATTGTTGAGCTTATTCATGGTGCATCACTCCTTCACGATGATGTCATAGATGAAGCGATGACAAGACGTGGTGTGACTTCGGTAAACGCTAC
>JAYEHI010000262.1:4405-6593 GCA_034659455.1 Campylobacterota bacterium
TAAACATCAGCTTTACGCATAAAAACGCGACTATGGAGTTACGAGAAAAACTCTCTTATTCAGATGATGATAATAAACGCGGCTGTTTGGGTGTTTTACTTCAAAGCGAAGCTATATCAGAAGCGATACTTATCTCGACATGTAATAGAATGGAAGTCCTTTGTAACTGCAGTGATATTCCAGCGGCTACGGAGCATATATTTTCAATGCTAAGTAGACGTTCTGGTATTAGTGTAGAGGAGTTAGAGGGTCGTGCCGACATATTTGATGATAGCGCCGCAATACATCATCTCTTTAGTGTAGCCGCTTCACTTGACTCTATGGTTATAGGTGAGACACAGATAGTTGGACAGTTAAAAGATGCGTTTAGATTTGCTTATGACAATCATTTTTGTGGTAAAAAACTAGCTCGTGCAATGAAGTCGGCATTTAAGTGTGCGGCAAAAGTAAGAAATGCTACGGATATATCCTCAAAACCTGTTTCCATGGCAAGTGTAGCGGTTAATAAACTCAAATCTCTAGTTGAGAGTGTTCAGGGTAAAAAAGCACTTATCATCGGTGTTGGTGAGATGTCTGAGATAACGGCTAAACATTTAGTAAAAGCTGGTGCAGACGTGTACATTATGAACCGAACACAACACAAGGCTGAGGCTTTAGCACAGGAGTGCTCGGCTAAATCCCTTGAATACTCTGAGTTACCAAACGCCATCAACGAGTTTGAGATACTCTATACAGCTACTTCATCCTATGAGCCTATCATTACTGATGAGATTATAAAGCCTTGTGATTTTGATAGATACTGGTTTGATTTAGCACTACCTAGAGATATAAACTACCATAAAGGTGAGAGAATAAACCTGTATGTTATAGATGATTTAAAGGTTATTGTGGATGAGAACCAGGCCTCTCGTGAAGAGGCTGCTCGTGAGGCACATACTATCATTGGTCGTGCTATTGTTGAGTTTTTCGAGTGGTTAAATACTCAAGATATTGAACCTGTGATTAAAGAGATATATGAACGTGCAGACAATGCAGCAAAAGAGGAAACAAGTCGTGTAATGAAGAACGGTTATATACCTAGAGAGTATGAGGCAGAGGCACAGAAAATGTGCGAGCAAGTACTTAAGCGCTTTTTACATGAATTGACGGTAAATATGAGATCTTCCGCTCAAGATGCACATACAGAACTATTAAATGGAGCTATGGCTTCGATAATGAAAGAAAAAAACCAAGGATAAAAATTGAGAAGAAGTAAAGCATTTATACCAACAACTAAAGAGGCACCATCTGATGCACAACTAGCGAGTCATATCTTTTTATCGCGCGCGGGGTTTGTCTCTCAGAGTGCTGCAGGACTTTATAACTATATGCCTTTAGCAAAAAGGGTTATCAAAAAAATAGAGAATGTTGTCAATGAAGAGATGCAAAAAGTTGGAGCGCAAGAGGTAGAACTCTCTTTTGTAACACCAGCTGCTTTATGGGAAGAGTCTGGAAGAATAGAGAAGTTTGGAAAAGAGCTTTTACGTTTTAGAGATAGAAAAGAGAATCTTTTTGTTCTAGGGCCAACGCATGAAGAGATGATGGTTGATATGGTTCGCAACCGTGTAACAAGCTATAAAAACCTTCCACTCAACCTTTATCAGATAAAAACAAAGTTTCGAGATGAGGCAAGACCACGTTTTGGGCTCATGCGTGGACGAGAGTTTATCATGAAAGATGGGTACTCTTTTCACTCTTCTAGTGAAGATTTAGATAGAGAGTTTGACACTATGGAAGCGGCATATAAAAAAATTCTTACTCGTTTAGGGCTTGACTATAGAGTAGTTGAGGCTGATAGTGGTACCATAGGTGGGAGTGGTTCTAAGGAGCTTATGGTTATCGCAGATAGTGGTGAAGATACTATAGCTATTTGTAACAAGTGTGAGTATGGTGCTAATATCGAAGCGGCAACTCGTAAAGCGACTCTGAACATACCAGAAGCACCAGAAGCTGAGTTTAATAAATTTCAGACACTTGGGGTGAAAAGTATAGAGGAGTTGGCTTCATACTTTAAAGTTGATCCATACTACACTATAAAATGTGTTGCTAAAAAAGTTGTTTATGAAGAGGAGAGTGAAATAGTTCTTTTCTTTCTTCGTGGCTCAGATGAACTTCAAGAGGTAAAAGCTATAAACGCCACTGAAGCACT
>JAYEHI010000263.1:0-6562 GCA_034659455.1 Campylobacterota bacterium
ATCAGGAACTACTGTGTTATTGTTATCATTAGGAATATCGGTCTTAGTATCTGGAACAACTGCGTTATTGTTATCATCATTACCACAACCACTAAATGCTAAAGCTACAACTAATGTTGATGCTACGAGAGAGAGTTTACTGTATTTCAAAATATGTCCTTATAAGTTTAATTAAAGGGAATCATATAAAGAAACAGTCACTTTTATATTACGATTTAGCTACATGTTAGTTACAAAATAAAATAGTTATTCACACTTACTAATCCAGATTAAATCAACCCATTCATTGTTATCTATAAATGGATTTCTATTGTTTTGGTATTGATAGATTATCTCATTGCGTCTTATCTCACTGTTTGAGACTCTGTCCATTCTATTCCACTCCAACATTTCACACAGATCAGCTGGTCTCTCAGTGCTCTCATCATGAGCATAAAGTTCCAAGTCAGGTTCGCCACTCTCGCCTTCATATCGAACTACCATATACAACATTGCTCTTGCGACGTCACCTTTTAAATCATCAGCGACTTCCCAGCTCCATCTACTATCGTCATAGTAAAAATCATCTATTTTTATATATGGCGTTGTGGCTTTTGAGAACCTTCTGTTACTTCTATCCATATTCACCTGAGCGTTTGCAGGTTGTAAATGGTGTAAGTCTGTATAGGAAGCTACACTATCATCATAACCCACACCTAAAGATTTTGGCCAGAGATGCTCGCGGTTCCAGCACCCATCAGGAGAAATTGTGTGACATTTATCTGCTGCAAGTACACTCTCTTGAGAGTAAAACAGTATAACTTTCTCCTCATCACGACTTTTTAAATCTTTATTTGTCAGTCCCATAGCTGTATATGCCTCACTGTATGTTAAAAATTTACTTTGTAATATTATTCGATGGAGAGAAGATTTTAAAGCACTTTCATTTTTATCTAGTGCATCTGCATAATAAACTTGAAGTGTCTCACTTAGTTGTAATGTCGTGTTGTTATTTTCACTAGGAATAGTAGTATTGTTATCAACTTGAGTTACATTATGATCTTCTAAAGTTGTATTTACCTCTCTAGTGTCTAGGTGTGTTGATGAACTCTCTTGCTCACCACCACAACCTATTATCGCTAAAGATAAAAAAACTGCAATAATACTTTTATTCATTATGCCTATTTACTTAGTGCTATATTGTCAATTTCCCAAGTACCTGCTGTACCTGCTACAGTATTAGTGTATTGAAAAGCTATATACCCATTCATACCAGCATATCCAGAAAGGTTAATTGTATCAGCTGCTCTTAAATCCCAATTGCCCATACTATCTGTATATGTTGCAAGTGTAGTCCATGTTGCAGAGACAGGATTACCTTGACCATCATAGTCAGTTGAAATAAGTACCTTACAAACACTTCCATCATAATTAAGAACATGATCAAAGTCAAGAAGTTGTCCCGCTTCGAATATGGTTGCAGGTGAAATCAACCAATCATCAGCAGTGTTTGCAGCATCTTTATAGGCTGTCATTTTTGCCATATATGAACCGTAATTTACCACTTCCCAATTATAGTCATCACTTGCATAATTTACGATACTCCAATTTCCAAAACTATTTGACTCGAAATCTATAGAAAACGTATTATTTGATTCTGTTCCAGATACTTGAGAAGAGTTCGCATCTGTAACATTCAAGTCACACCATACAAGTCTATGATCTGATGAGTTTTCTCCACCATTGCTCTGCTCTACTAAGAAGTGTTTTACATCACTAAGCTGAGGCCAAAAAACTCCACAGTTATCAACTTCAAAACCATATGTCGATGGAAGAACGTAGTCGGCTCTCATACTCCATCCCGCAGTATCGTCATCTTCACGAGCATTTGCGCCTTCGCTTGTTGCACCCAAACTTGTTGGTGTTACTGTAGAGTTAATAAGAGTATTATCTAAAAGCTGCATGATAGCATTTTTGTAGCTATCACCTTCGTCTGGATCAGCATTTTGGTCACCCATGATTACAAATCTTGTATCCGCGTTTAATCCACCATTTACACTTGTATCATCATATATATATGACTCCCCTTTCACATAGTCTGCCCATAAACGAATCTCATCATGATTTCTTAAACCATTCCAATCAATTAGCGTAGAGTCTTTATCTTTATCACCATCATCAAAAACTGGAGGCGTAGGGTGTGAAGCTAAAACATGAAAAGTTTTTCCATTGACGGTTACTGGAATGTCCCAGTGACTCTTCGATGAGAGTCTATACTGATTCATCACTTCAGTAGAGTAGTATGGGCTTCCATCTTTTTGTGGCTCATAAAAGTCAGGCATATCTTTCCAAAGAAACTTTTGAAATGTTCTGATATTTGCCGTCTCTATCGGATACTTAGAAAATATAACCATTCCATACTGACCAGCAAAATCACCAAAACCAAAAGCATCATTTCCATCCATCTTGCCATCTTTGTTATAATCAAGCCCACTCTGAACACCTGTATTTACTGGTGCTACATAATAGTATGGATAATCAATAGCAGCCTCTTCTCCCTGCGCTACCTTAAAGTACTTCTCAAGGAGTAGGTCAACATTCTCAGTTGAATTATAGTCAAACTCATTAATTAGTAGTACATCAGGTTTTACAAGTTGTACGATGTGCGCTACATTTTTAATCTGCTCATCTTCTCCTGAGAGTAGATCACTATGTAACTGACCTTCGGAAGCTCTATTGAGGTATGCGTTAAAACTTGCAACTCTAATATCAGAAGCTTTTGTTGGAACACTCTCATCTAAAGGAGTGTTAACACTCACCTGCTTAGGTGTAGTTGTCGTCTGTAAACCGTTCTTATCAGTAACGCTTAGAGTGATGTTATAATCACCTGCAGCCTCATAGCGATAGCAGAACTTCTCATCTGTTTTTGTCTCTCCATTGCCTAAGTCCCATGAAAAGCTATATGGATTCTCTCCACCACTTACACTACTCTTCATCTCAAGATACTCTGTAGTTAAAAGTGCTGTTTTGCTCAGTGTAAAGTCACCTTGGAATGGTACAGTGACAGAGCCTGAACCGCTCACTACAACATTATCAATCTCCCAAGTCCCAGACTTTCCTGTTACTGCATTTGTATGATGAAACGCTATGTATGCATCTTTTCCAGCATAGGCAGAGAGATTAAACTCATCTGAGGCGATAAAATCCCAGTTTCCTAAACTCTCAGTATACTCTGCAAGAGTTGTCCAAGTAGCGTTTGCAGGGTCTGAGGCACCATCATAGTCTGTAGATACCATAACCTTACATATACTTGGGGAGTAGTTAAGTGCATAATCAAAACTTAGTACCTCATCTCCAACTAAAGAAAACTTAGGAGATATCATCCAGTCATCACTTGGTCCATCTGCTTGATATCCTGTTATTTTCATAAAGTATGAGCCATAGTTGACTACATCCCAATCTAGGTCACTTGAGTTACTATGAATCTTCCATGGTTGCGTTAAGCCACACTCAAAATCGCTTCCAAAAACAACACCCTCACCACTTGTGTAACAGCTAGATTTTTTAATCATCACATCATTTACAGCAGCTTGTGTATAGTCTGGCTTAGCAAGTGTGATAAAACACTGCTCTAAGTCTGCGTTCCAAGTTTTTCCACTCGCCTCACAAGCTGTTTGATTCTCTGCTAAAACAACATTTGGCGTTAAAGCCTCTTTGATACTAAAGAGACCTACGCTTGACTCTTTGGCTACACTAGGGTGTTGTGTTACTAGAGAGAGATAAGAGTAGTCATTGATATTTTGATACCAAAATATTCCAGAAGCTTCAGCTCCTGCAGGAGTATTTACTATGCGTTTTAAATCACCACTCGTTACGTTGAGCGCCCAAACCATATTGTTTTTATGATGAGACGTATCTTCTGAGATTAAGAGCACATCACTATTTGGGATATACGTTACATTATCAGGATTAGCGATGTTGTTTATATCACATCTATTACCTTCATACTCCGTCCCTGCATAATCTTTAGGTTCACCAAAAGCTATCGCATAAAAATTCTCTGCAGTATAGCTACTTCCTATAGTGTTGTCTCTACTAAGATCAAGCGCATAGACAGCACCACAGATATTGTTTGGAAGTGCTATATGGTTATTGCCTCCTTTGTCGTAACTTTCACTCTCTTCCATACCTTTAGAGATCTCACTTATAGCTACATAGAGACGGTTATGAACAGGGTCATATGTGATACCCTCCTCTTTTCGTATCTCCGTAGTAGCTCCTAGCATTGCAGCGTATCTACGAGTCTCCAAACGCGAAGCCATAAGCTCTTGACCACTTTTTACTTTAAGACACTCATGCCCAGCAGTAGTATTTATAGAAGTAAATCCCGTTGGACACTGCTGTGCACATAAAGGATCTGCTATCTCAAATATATCTGAAAACTTCGGTTTGGACTCTACCATAGCACGAATTTGTGTATCACTCGCATGACCTAAACTAATCCATTCTAAATCAAACGAACCACCGCGGTTAGACTCTTTTTGATTAAACTTTGCCGCATAGAGAGTACCAGCGGTTAAATCCTCTTCACTATCCGCCATAAACATATAAAAACCGACATTTGTCCCATCATCTGACATATAGGCGGTTTTCTTATCTGGCATTATATATGCAAGTTCATGTGAAAATCTTCCCATACTATAGTGCTTTGTATATTCAGCTTTAGAACTATTTATCTGCACTTCAGTTGTCCAACCATAGTAGTATGGGGTGATAGTGTCATATTGATTTCCCCAGTAGTGCTTAAGTTCGCTATAGTAAGAGTCTGCTGAACCATTCTCTATGCTTTTAGCGTTACTCTCATACTCTTCACTTCCTAAGTGACTCTGCCATGGCGTTGTCATACCAGCACAGTGAGTCCAACCACCAAATTCACTCTTTTGGTCAATATACTCTAAAGTGTTCTCTTTTGGCGTTAAAACGCCACTCTCATCCTGCTCTAACTCTGCCATATACATAGCACCGATAGAACATTCAAACTGACTCACCATATAGATCTTCTCATCTTTATGTATGATAGAAGTAAAATCAAGTCCAGAACCTACGCCATCATTTGTCCCATTACAGATGTAAGGCGAGCCATCAGAGAATGTAATGAGTTCGCCATTCGCATCTTTCACTGCACCAAATATTTCGCCATTATCACTATGGCCTGTACTCATCAGTGGGCTGTAAGTTATGCTCTTACTCTCAGAACCAATTTTTAGTGACTCAATATATGAAGCACTATCGCTATTTGTAAGCATTGGAACTTCTTCAAAGCTAACACTTACTATGCTGCTCTTATCTATAGCTTGTGTGATATTATTATCGCTGATAGGATTCCCCGTAGTAGCAGGTGAATTATCATCACTGCTTGAACCACAAGCACTGAGTAGTACTGAAGTTATCAATGCTGTCGTATACACTGAAAGATTTATTTTGTTCATCAAGTTTCCTTTGAAAATTTTGTATGAAATAGTATGAAATACTTATTTCACTAGAATTACTAAAATGTAACAAATGAACGACAAGAGAAAAGACGCTACAATTTCATCTATATAATGAAAAGGTTGTCAATGCAAGATTCACAAGAGTACAAAGATAAAAAAGCTTTTTTTGAGAAGATAATCACTCTCTATGGAAGAAACGTAGTTATAGAAGTTTTACAAGACTCTACTATTGAAGTTCATAAACTCCATATGGCATCTTCAAACAAAACAGATGGTGCTATCAAAACTATACTGGCTCTTGCTAAAACAAGAAAAATAGATATCACATATCATGAAAAAAACTCACTCTCTCGCATAAGCAAAAATGCTAAGCAAGACCAAGGGGTAGCTATAGACATCATCGCTCAAACTTATCTAAACGCCAAAGAGTTACAAAATATGTCAGCATTTAGACTCATCGCTCTCGATGGCATTCAAAACCCTCAAAACTTAGGGATGATTATACGTTCTTGCGCAGCTGGAAATGTAGATGGAATCATCCTCCCTAAAAAAAGCTCTGCAAAAATCTCGCCTCTTGTTATCAAAGCGAGTGCAGGAACGCTTTTTAAACTCCCTATATACTTCTGTAATACACTTGAAGATATTTTACCCTCGCTCAATGAGACAAAGATATATGCACTCTCATCCCATGCTAAAAGTGACATCTATGATATAGCCCCGAGTAAAAAAAGTATCTTTGTTTTAGGAAATGAGAGTGATGGAGTTTCTCCTGAGGTAGAAAAACTTTGTAACGACTCTATCAGCATTCCTATGAAACGCGGTGTAGAGTCTCTCAATGTAGCGGTGACCGCTTCACTTATCGCGTTTATGAAGTAATAAACTTTAGTTGATATTTAACATATCAACTTGGGTGTCTTCCCCTATCTCTAACTCTTTATGAACATTCTCTACTGGTTTGACATGAGCATCTCTTCCATAGATGTAACTCTGCTCCTCTACGATAACCCTATAGGCTTTGTTTAGCTCTAAAGCTCTCTTTGCTGAGGGTAAAATGAGTTTAGATATATCTCCGTGAAGTTCATCCAGTTTAT
>JAYEHI010000264.1:0-6524 GCA_034659455.1 Campylobacterota bacterium
GCAGGCGGAATACCTCAAGATGTTATAGAGAGAATTTTCGAGCCATACTTTACAACAAAAGAGCAGGGAAAAGGAACTGGTATGGGTCTCTATATGTCTAAGATGATTATAGAAGATAATATGAGTGCCTCTCTGAGTGTAAAAAATGGCGATGACGGGGCTATTTTTAGTATTGATTTTAGAAAGGATACTCATGAGTAGTAGCTCTATAAAACAGAACAATATTTTAATCATTCTCTTTGAGATTATAGGTGCGTCTCTAACTCTTTTTTTACTTCTCTCTTTAAGCTCCCTAGAGAAAGAGCAGACACAAGAGATAAAAAATCAGTTAGATATGCAAAAAGCGTCAAACCTCCTTAGACATAGCTCTGACAACCTCACACACTTTGCGAGAACTTATGTAGTTACGGGAGATGAACTCTATAAAGAGCAGTACTTCAAGACATTAGATATAAGAAATGGTAAAATTGCTAGACCACTATTTTATGATAGCGTTTACTGGGACATAGAGAAAAGTTTACGCCAGACAAGACACCCAGAGACTCAAAAACTTGCCTTAAAAGAGATATTTAAAACTCTTCCCTTTACAAAAAAAGAGCTAGCGTTACTTACACTCTCTGAAAAAAATTCTAATGACTTGGTTGAGCTTGAAGTGAGAGCCTTTGAGGCTATGAAAAAGGGAGATAGAGAGCTAGCAGTAGAGCTTATGCACTCAAAAGAGTACTACGGGGCTAAACATAAAATTATGAATCCTATTGATGAGTTTATCATGCTCTCTAGTAGTCGAATAAGTAGAGAGTTAGAGGAAAATAGGAGTTCTGTTTTTCTTCTCTATATGGCTCTTGCATTTATGGTGCTACTCTTTGCTGTAGGTCACTTCATCATTTTTAAAACACTCCAAAAAGCACTGGAAGAAACTATTGAAAAACAGACAGAGACTCTAAAAAAGCATAGAGATAGACTAAACTTTGCCATAGATGGTTCAAGTGATGGGATGTGGGACTGGGACATAGTAAATGACAAGGTTTTTTTCTCTCCAAGGTGGAAAGAGATGTTGGGCTATGCAGATGATGAGATTGAAAATATTTTTGATGAGTGGCAGAGTCGTGTTCATCCTGATGATTTGCCAAAGGTATTTGAACTTATAGAGTTAAATATGAGTGGGAAAGAGAGTACGTTTGAGATTCTCCATAGGATGAAGCATAAAGATGGTCACTGGGTCTGGATACTAGATCGTGCTAAAACTCTCTATGATGAGAATGGAAAAGCGATAATGATGAGTGGTTTTCATACAGACGTAACAGAGCGAAAAGAGTTAGAGTTAAGCCTAGAAGAGGAGGTAAAACTCCAAACGGCACAAAATATCAAACAGCATGAACTCCTACAGCAGCAGAGTAAAATGGCAGCTATGGGAGAGATGATAGGCGCAATAGCCCATCAGTGGAGACAACCCCTTAATGAGTTAGGACTCAGTATTCAGAACCTCAAGTACGACTATAAAGCAGGTGCTATAGACGAGGCGTTTATAAAAGAGTTTATAGCATATAACCGCAACACTATAATGTTTATGAGTAGAACTATAGATGACTTTAGAAGCTTCTTTCGAGTCGATAAAGAGAAACACGAGTTTGGCGTTAAAGAGACGACAGAATCTACTGTTGCGATGCTCTCTGCACAGATTAAGAGTCACGATATAAACATAGAAGTGAGTGGAGATGAGTTTGTTTATAGTGGTTATAAGAGCGAGTTTCAACAAGTCATACTCAACCTCATAAACAATGCAAAAGATGCTCTACTAGAAAACAACACACTAAACCCTCTCATAAAGATACAAGTAGAAGATAATTTTTTGAGTGTTGCCGATAATGCAGGTGGAATTTCTGAAGATATTACAAAAAGAGTCTTTGAGCCATACTTTACAACCAAAGAGCAGGGAAAAGGGACAGGCATGGGTCTTTATATGTCTAAGATGATTATTGAAGAAAATATGGATGGAAAGTTAAGTGTAAAAAATGGCGATGATGGAGCTATCTTTAGTATAATGCTCTAACTGTTCAAACAAGTTTTCCGTGTTCCACTTTACTCTTTAAACACCAAAGAGATTGTCGTGCCCTCTCCTACTTTGGAGTCGGCAGATATCTCTATACTCATCGAGTCACACAAACGCTGAACTATATCGAGGCCTATTCCATAACCACTCTTGTGCTCTTTATAGGAGCGTTCAAATATCTGGTGGGGATTCTCTATCCCTATCCCACCATCTTCTATTTTTAAAATGCCATCTTTCATAAAGATTTTTACATAACCCTCTTCTACATTGTACTTACTGGCGTTAGAGATTATATTTGTCATTATCTGCTTAAAAGCATCCCTATTTATTGTCGCGTAAACCTCACTCTCTATAGATATAAACTGAAGATTTTTATAGAGTTTTCTATGTGTAAAAACAACTTCTGAGACAATGTCGAAGATATTCTCTTTTTGTACTAACATTGTCTCTTCTTGTAGTAAAACAGTAAGATTAGCGTGAAGTTCTCCTATATCCTCAAGGCTCTGCTTTATTCTTTTTAGAGCCTTGCTATCTTGGACTCCTTTTGTGGATTCTAAGAGTTTTATATTTAAGAACATAGAAGTTATGGGAGTGTTTAAGTCATGAATCAGGTCTTTTGAAAAGTTATCAAGTTTCATTATAGCGTTTTGCATAGGTCTGAGTGCCCTTATGGCAAGCAGATAACTTAAAACTCCAAAGAGTCCTAATAACACGACCTGTACTGCGATAATGCTCAACTTTATGCTAAAGAGCTTTTCATGGTAGTGAATCTTATCTTTAGTTACTAAAATGTACCCACCCTCCCAGTTAAAAGGCATATACTTTAAAAACTTATCCTCTTCTATGGTAAAGTTGTTCATATTGAAGTTTAGTATCTCTCTATCGAGTTTTTTATACGAAATATGCTTGTTTTGAGGTTTCATCTTCATCTTTAGCTGTCTAGTAAACTCTATCATCGAAAAGTGCTCTTTTTTTATCATGAGCTTCTCTTGCTCACCAAAGTAGAAAAAACCAGAGGCTAAGATGAGAAGAGCTACGCTCCCAAAGTAGATGCTAAAGAACTTCCAAAAAGCTTTTCTCTCATGATTTAACAAGTCTGTACCCTGTCCCTTTTATAGTCTGTATCTCTAAGCCAACTTTTCTCAGTTTTGTGATGTAAACGCGAAGCGCTCCCTCACTAGACTCCCCTACTCCATCAAGCTCATATAAGAACTCTTGCTTACTTATCGTATCTCCTACTCTTTTGAAAAAAAGTCCTAGGAGTTTCAGCTCTTGAGGTGCAAGCATAATAAGCTCTTTGTCTTTGTAAAGCTCATTTGTGGCTATCTTATAGACAAACTCTCCATATGCAATCTCATTTTTCTGAGTAGCAAAAGATTTACGTAGAAGTGCACTGATACGTACGAGTAGTTCATCGAAGTCAAAAGGCTTTTTGAGGTAATCATCAGCCCCAACTTCAAAACCATGAGAGAGTGAAGCGATATCGTTGAGAGAAGTTAAAAATATACACGGGATGATGTTCCCAGATTTTCTAAGCATATCTAATAGTTCAAATCCACTAAAGCCGGGTATATTTACATCAAAGAGCATCAACTCATAGCTATGCTCATATGTAAGTTCAAGTGCTCTATTTGCACTACTAGCAAGAGTTATTTCATACCCTTGATCTTCAAGTAGCTCTTCTAGTGTTTCAGCAAGAATTAGATCATCTTCGACAAGGAGTATTCTAGCCATTTATGAACTTACTCCCACTCGTCAAACTTAGCATTTGAGTGTTTGTCTTTTTTATAACGTTTAGCATTTTTACTCTTATCTAGCTGATTTGAACTATGAAGTAACTCCTCTTTTATATTATCTATATCCTCTGCAGAGTCTTTATAGCTTATCATCTTTTTTACAAGTGTTTGAAGATCTTTGAGTTCACCCTTGTAGAGATCTATCTCATCTATTCTATTTAGGAGTTTTAAGGAGTTGTCTATCTTTTTGTCAAACCCCTTATGCGTCAACTCAGGAGTGTTCATCAAATAAGAGATCATACTCTTATGAAAACGTTCAAGTGCCCTTATGTAACGAAGTCTATTTGCATTGTCTATAGCTTTTTGCGATGCTGCCATTTTTAGCCTATATATTATTTTATTGTTGATATAATTATACAAGAGCTTTCTTGCATTACTCTTTATGACACAAAGTCACTAAACTTTAACACTTTCTGGAGAACAAATTGAAAAAAATCATTATATTATTAACGCTACTATCCGTATCTCTATTTGCAGAGCTTAAAAATGCATACATGACACAAGAGATGCTTGACTCAAAAATACCTATAGTGGATGTTAGAACACCACCTGAGTGGGTTGAGACTGGGCTTTTAAAAGGTGTCATTCCCATTATGTTTTTTAACCAACAAGGTAAGTACGACATAAATGGCTTCTTAAAAGAACTAAACGCTAAAGTGGATACTACAAAACCTTTTGCCATCATCTGTCGTACAGGAAGTAGAACTTCTATGATAGCGCCATGGATGTCACAAGAATTAGGCTATAGTGTTACTAATGTCCAAGGTGGTATGGAATATGCGACAAAGGGTCTCAAGATGAAGACCTACCCTTATAAAAAATAGCTTATGCCCTCATTTGTAAAATTTCTTTTTTACCTCACACTGCGAATAGTGATAACTTTTGCAGTGTTGGGACTCTTTATATTTTTACTCTGGGGTGTTTTATATCTTCTATTTTTGAGATAATCTAGAGAAAAATCTTTCTACTCCTATTGGGCGACTTCAGCTCTTTTTACCTCAGTGGTTTTATCCTATTTACCATTGCATAAAGTGTCGGTAAATAGATAAGGTTTAGCATTGTTCCCCAGATGAGACCAAATCCTAATGAAATAGCTATTGGCTGGAGTATAACAGCTTGACCACTAGCATAAAATATCAAAGAGAAAAGTCCCAAAAATGTCGTAACGCTTGTAATGAGGATTGGACGAAGTCTATGTTTTGCTCGATAGAAAAACTCCTCCCTATCTCTTGTGCCATGTAAAAAGTCTAGCATAATTATTCCATCATTTATAACAACTCCAGCCAAACCTAATATACCTATGATTGATGGCATAGTAAGAGGTACTCCAAGGAGTTTGTGCCCTACAAAAGCACCCAAAACCGAGAGCGGTATGACACTCATAAGCATAAGTACATATTTAATTTTTGAAAAGATGAGCAGTAGTGTTAAAAATATCAAAAAGAGAGCCAATATAAGAGTACTCTTCATGTCCCCTTGGAGCTGTTTCTTTTTCTCTTTTTCACCTAAAAGATTTACGTCTATTCCAGATGAGGCTATCTCGTCTAAGAGAGGAGTAAGTTTTTCTAAAACCTCATCAGGAGTGATCACTCGTTTGTCCAAGTTTGCAAAAACCGTTTTAACGATGCTTCCATTAAGCTTGTTAATCATCTCGTAATCTCTTATCTTAACGATGTCAGCTACTTGAGTTAATTTAGCATATCTTCCATCAGGGAGAGTAATGTTAAAGTTAAGAAGTGTTGCTACCTTGTCCTTATTTACATCCTCAGTTTTTATCTCCATCACTCCCGCATCGTTAAATGTAGTAGACTGTCTACGCTCTAAAAAGTAATCGCTTAAGAGTTGAGAGATAGAGGCTTCGCTTAGTCCTAAGCTCTCCCCATAAGGGTTAATCTTTATTTTGTACTCCATCTTACCATACTTGATGTTGTTGCTAAAGTTTGAAACACCATCTATCTCAGAGAGTGCAACTTCAAGTTTTTTTATGCCCTCTTCCAAGAGTGCATCTTGACTTCCAGAAAGGTTCACTTGAATATCGCTTCTTATGAGTCCTGGCTTATCTTCAGTAACCCCAAGCTCTAGCATAGAGTACTTTTCACGAAAAGGCTCAATAAGTTCTCTGAGCTTTGGTGAGAGTTCAAAGGTTTTCAAGTCTCGCCTCTGATCGGAATTATTAAAATCAAAGCTAAAGTTCAAGATGGGGTTCACATAAAGATTTAACCAGTCTGTCTCTTTTCTATCATAGAGTTCCATCGTTATGTAAAACACATTGTTATTAAACTCCGTCTCCCCGGAGAGACTCCTTCTGTATCCCGTAGTCGAAGAGAGTGATTTTAGAGAGAACTCTTCACTATTTTTTATCATATAGGCTTCTAGCTCTTTAGCTACCAAAAATGTCTCTTCTATAGGGGTATTTATATCAAGCTTAGCTGTGACATAAAGATTATTTCCATCGAAATTTGGAAAGAACTGAAACTTCATCGACTTAGCGGTTACAAAAGTTAAAATAGGAATGATGATTAAAAATGCCACCAAAAAACTTTTTTTGTAATGTATGTGAAAAGAGAGAACTTTTTCATAAAAGTTCTGAGCTCTACTCCAATCTATAAAGTTGTTGCTCTTTTTCAAAAACTCTCTCGCATGAAGTGGCAGAAAAAAGAAACTCTCTATAAGCGAGC
>JAYEHI010000265.1:0-25190 GCA_034659455.1 Campylobacterota bacterium
TAAAGATAATACTTTTCCATCTGTCATATTTTGTCCTTATTTTAGTGTAATAATTTTTTGGGATAATAGCATAATTTGTCTGTACTCTAGTTACTATTTTTAACTAGAGTAATAATATAATTATAAATTAATGGGGAAGCCAGAGAATGTAAAGAGATTACACACGATGTGCACAAACAGTGACTATAATACTCAGATTAAAGGATAAGTCATGATAGCAGAAATAGTATTTGCAGCAGGTTGTTTTTGGGGTGTAGAGAAGTTTTATCCGGCAGAGAGTTATCATCAAGATTACTTAGCTAAAAATCCTTTTGGTTACTGTCCCAACCATAGCACAGGTGTTAAGTTTGAAAAAGAGGATAAAAAAATACAAAGTATAGCGCCATTAGGTTCAAAAGAGATTCTAGTTATAAAGTCTGAGAGTTACTGTCCTTATTGTGAAAAGTTCGAAGAGGACGTAGTGTCAAGCTATGAGGGCTCGCTCCCTTTAAGAACCGTTTACGCATCGTCCTTAAAAGGATTTGACATTAAGAGCACTCTTGTCGCTACTCCTACTATTCTTTTTATAGAAGATGGCAAAGAGCTTATAGGACATGTCGGTTATATGAATAGTAAGAAGTTTTATAAAACACTAGGTGCTTTTAAACTTGGAAAAGATTCCCAAGCCTACAATGTGGCGTTTCATGAGGGAACAGATGCTCCTGGGTGTAAGCAGTATAAAATCTTTAAAGATACTCCCGATGGTGTTTTTGTGGATAAGCTTAGTGGTGATGTTCTTTTTGATACACGAGAGCGTTTTAACTCTGGAACTGGCTGGCTTAGTTTTTATAAGGCGGCTGATGGAGCAGTAGAGGAGAAAGAGGACAATAGTCACGGGATGAAAAGGGTTGCTTTGGTAGCCAAAAAAAGTGGTATACACTTAGGACATGTATTTCCTAGAGCAGATGGACGTAGGCGTTTTTGTATAGATGCGACTGTTTTAGAGTTTATCCCCAGAGGGGAAGTGAAGTAAAAAGTAAAATACTATTATACTTTGAGAGTTGACGTCCATATACCGTGAAGATTACAACCAGCTTTTGAAGAGAGCATTTTAACGTTGTCTAGTTTTACAGCGAATGAAGCTATTCCACGAGAGATTTCTGGCTCAAGTGTGCTTTTGCCAACAAGTTTGTCATCAGCCCAGAGTGAAATGAAGTCTATCCAGTGATCTGGAGTGCTTGGGTGAACGATGCCGCCTTGACCAACTGTGATCTCTACTGTTGTGTATCCCTTCGCATCTTTGCCTTTTAGGGTAATTAGAGGAGAGTGTTTGAGCTCTCCCTTGTTTAGTTTTGCTGGATTTTGTGGCTTCATCTCCATACGATTCATATATGGTTCTTGCTCTTTTGCTTCTGCTCCGACTGCCGCTACTACAGCTGTCGCTCCAACTACTTTTAGTGCTTCTCTTCTGTTCATGGGGTTTCCTTTATCTATTTTAGTTCTAATTCTACTTAGATATTCTTAATGGTAATTTATAGTTTATCACTACTAGTTTGATTACTAGCGACATCAAACTTTCCAACAGCACAAGATACAAAGCTTTTCGCTTTTGCCGTGTTATTTTGTAAGAAGTTGAGTTCATCTCCAACGAGTGGATACCCTAGCCCTCTTAAAGCGATTTTAAGAGATTCGACCTTTGCATCTTGAATCTCTAAACTTATCTCTCTAGGTTGAAGTTCTAAGTTTACTTCAATAGCGCCAAACTCCTCTAAAAGTTTTGATTTTAATGTCGAGGCGCAACCTCCGCATTTTACATTTTGAACTTTAAATATCTGCTTCATAACATATCCTTTGTTTATTAGTAACCTATCATTTCGCCTTCAACATAGTTGAGAGACTCCTTTAGAGCTTGTATAGCTGAACTGTTTTCATCTTTTATTTTCTCAAGTGCAATGGCTTCTATTTTTTCTAAATAGAGCTTCAGTTTTTCTGTTTCAGTCATGGCTATTGCCCTCCATATTTAAAAGTAGTGTATCAAATAATAGGTTTAATATTAGGCAAGTTTTAACTAGTAAAATTAATTTTAAGTTGAAAAAGAACTTTTCCATTTATAAGATACAATCTCTAAAAATAATAAAGAGTATAAAATATGCCAAAACCAATAGATCTCACAGGAAAGTTAAATGTATTAGGAGGGCCACTAGAGCCTTGTAGTCTAGACCCTTTAACGGGGTTTTTTAGAGATGGCTCGTGTAAAGTGACACCAGAAAACAAAGGAATACACGCCATCTGTATCTATGCGACTAAAGAGTTTTTAGAGTACTCAAAAAGAACGGGCAATGACCTCTCAACACCTATGCCTCAATATGGCTTCAAAGGCGTTCAACCTGGAGAGTCTTGGTGTCTATCAGGGGTGCGTTTTGCTGAGTCAGTCAAAGATGGAAATGCACCTCAAATCTTCATACACTCAACACATGAAGCCATCTTACAGCTGGTTGACTTGGAAACGTTAAAAAGTTTAGCTATTGACTTAGAGTAGGAGCACAATAGCTAACGTCTTCGCTAGTTCATAGAGCCACCGCATTTACCTGGGCCGCATTTCATTGCAGGCTTGGCGGCTGGGGCTTTTGAACCTCCACACTTTAGAGACAGCTTCTTGGTCTCTGGATTTCGAACACACTCGTAAACCTCTTTTGTGCTCAACGCGGAAATAACACAGCTTCTGCGTTTATCCTCTTCACTCATTTGAGAGAGTATGTTTTTTTTCTTTTTGTCAAGTGCCGAGTTTCCATCAAACATATTGGCACCACACTTTCCCGCCCCACACTTCATACCGCTTCGAACTGTTTTTGGTGGTTCTTTTTTCTCTGAACAAGCGTTAAACGTGGCTATGATTAAAACTGAAAATAGTAAGTTCTTAAGCATTGTCACTCTCCTTTGAACGTTTTTTTAAAATATAAGCATGATGTATCTCAAATAGTATGGGTATGATAATCAAACTCAGTAGAGCTGAACTTATAACACCACCAAGCATTGGTGCGGCTATTCGCTGCATGACCTCACTGCCGACTCCTGTTATATACATAATGGGAGCAAGTCCCGAGAGTATGGCAAACACCGTCATTAGCTTAGGACGAACTCTCTGTACAGCACCCTCGTATATGGCGTTATTTAGATGCTCTTTGTCAAATGCGGAGCCATGCTTCTTCTTTGCCTCGTCTACGCTCTCTTGAAGATAAATTATCATCACAATGGCCGTCTGGGCAGCCACCCCAAGAAGTGCTAAAAATCCAACTATAACCGCTACACTCATGGCGAAGTCAAGCACATTTACATAGATTAAACCCCCTAAAAGGGAGAAGGGGAGAGTAAAAAAAAGTATGAGAGTCGGTGCTATTTTTTTGAGGGCTAAATATATAAGAAGGAAAATACTTAGTAAAACTGCGGGAATAATCCAAACGATTTTTTTCATTGCGGACTCTAAGTATTGAGACTCTCCCGCCCACTCTATGTAGTAACCAGAATCAAAATTAATCTCATCTATAAGTTTTTGTGCCTCTTGTTTATAAGAGGATGCACTTACACCTTCATTTGGTGTAATATAGACGAAGGTGACAGGAGTAGCCATCTCGCTTTTGATGACAGAAGCACTCTCTCTATAGGCTACTTTTCCAAAGTGGCTCAGTGGAACAAACCCAAGCTTTGTTTTGATTTGAATGTTTTTTATAGCGTCAAGGTCCTTTCTTTCGTTCTCCTCTAAACGGAGTGAGATGGGGTAGCGTTCAAGTCCCTTATAGATAGTAGATATTTTCATGCCACCAATGGCTAAAGAGACGTACTCCAAAAGAGTCTCTTTATTCATCCCATATCTAGCCAAGGCACTCTCGTCTATCTCTATGTCAAGGTAGTAACCAGCACTCGCTTGGTCCGCAAAAATGTCAAGAGTTTTATCAAATGAGCGAAGTTTGGACTCGATGCGTTTTGAGAACTTTTGAAGACCCTCTGGAGTTTTTCCATAGAGTTTAATCCCCAGTGGCGTTCTTATTCCACTAAGAAGCATATCGACTCTTCCTCTAATGGGGTAGGTCCATGAGTTTATAAGTCCTGGAACTTGAAGAGCATCTTGCATCTCTTGTTTGAGAGACTCGTAAGTGACTCCCTCTCTCCACTGCTCTTTGGGTTTAAAAGAGATGATGCTTTCTATCATCCCCAGTGGTGCAGGGTCGGTTGCAGAACTAGCTCTACCACCCTTACCAAAAACAGTTTGAACTTCTGGAAAGGATTTGATAATGGCATCCGTTTTTTGGGTAAGAGCCTTAGATTGGTCGACTGAAATGCCATAAGGAGTTACAGGCATATACATAAATGTCTGCTCGTTGATCATAGGCATAAATTCCCACTTGAGACTCTTGTAAAGTGGATAGACATAGCCAAGAGAGAGAAGGGCTAGAAGTATGACAAGGTATTTTAGTTTCAAACCATAAATGATGAGTGGATGGTAGAGGAAGATAAAAAATCGGTTGAGGGGGTTTTTGCTTTCATGAATAATCTTACCTTTTATAAAAAAAACCATAAGTACAGGAACGAGGGTTATGCTAATGAGCGCTCCTCCAGCCATCGCAAAGGTCTTTGTAAACGCGAGTGGGGTGAAGAGCAGACCCTCTTGTCCAGTAAGTGCGAAGATGGGTAAAAAGGAGACCACTACGAGAGTAAGAGCGAAAAAGATTGGACGACCGACAAGCTGAGAAGATTTTAAAATAATCTCCACTCTCTCCCTGTCGTCTGGAGCACGACCCTCTTCTTTTTCAAACTTATGAATGGATTTGTGGGCATTTTCTATCATAACTATACTCGCGTCGACCATTGCACCAATAGCTATGGCTATCCCGCCAAGACTCATAATATTTGAGCCTATTCCAAAAAGTTTCATCAGTAAAAAAGTAACTCCAACGCTAAGTGGCACAACAATAAGAACGATAAGAGAAGAGCGAAGATGCGCTAAAAACAGACCAATAATAAAGACAACGATAAGACTCTCTTTGATAAGAGTGGATGTGAGGGTCTCCATCGCCGAGTCTATGAGTCCCGAACGGTCATAGACGACATGAACTTCGACATCGTCCATTTTGAGAGATTTCATCTTGGTGTCTATACGTTTGATAGCGGAGTAAACATCTTCTCCATAGCGAACCATTACTATGCCACCAACGACTTCTCCCTCTCCATTTAAGTCGGCTACACCACGACGAGGAGAGGGTGTTAGCTCTACTATAGCTATCTCTCCTATGGTTATTGGAGTACCCGCCTTTGTTGTTACCACAAGTGCTCTAATATCATCCAGGTCTTGAATGTAACCCTTGGCTTGAACCATCCACTCAAAGCCATTCTCTATAATAATTCGCCCTCCCGTATCGTTGTTGTTTGCTTTTAAAACCTTGGCAATCTCCTGTATGCTTAGGTCGTAGCGAACGAGATTGTCATTGTTAACGCTTACTTGGTAGGTTGGAGTAAACCCACCAACAGAGGCAACTTCGCTTACCCCATCAACACCCATAAGAGCATACTTATAGTAGTAGTCTTGTATGCTTCTGAGCTGGGCTATGTTTTTTGTTTTGGATGTTAGGGCATATTCGTATACCCAGCCAACACCACTTGCATCGGGACCCAAACCAACCTCCATGGATGAGGGTAGTTGCGAAGAGATGGAAGAGAGTTGCTCTAAAACACGACTTCTCGCCCAGTAAAGGTCCACATCATTTTTAAAGATAACATATATGAGGCCGTTTTCATAAGTGGAGTATCCACGAACCGTATCAATGTTGGCAATGGCTAAAAGCTGAGCAACAAGAGGGTAGGTACCTTGTTGCTCAATAATCTCAGGGGATTGACCAGCCCAGTTTATTTGAACTATAACCTGAGGTGCAGAGAGGTCAGGAAGAGCATCCAGAGGAGTGTTTTTGAGACTCCAAATACTTCCCATGACTAAAAACAGTGTAGCCATTAGAACTAGAAACTTATTTTTAATGCTAAATGCTATGAGTTTTTCTATCATGAGTGCATTCCTAGTACAAACTATTTATTTGAGCGTCGCTATCCATCATAAAGAGGGCATTGTCTACCACTTCGTCACCAGCATTTAATCCGCTTATAACTACATAACTCTCGTTATTGAGAGTCTGTACAAAAACTTCTCTTGGTTCGTACTCCCCTTTAAACTCTCCAACCATAAATACATAGTGTTTGCCATTTTTTCGAATAACGGAACTTCGAGGTAGGGTTAGATGGCTTTGAGTTTTTGCCTTTGAGGTTACACTGGCATACATTCCTGGAAAGAGTTTTGTATCTGCATTTGCTAAATGCAGTCTTAGAGTGAGGGTGGCTTCTTTAGGGTCTAGTTTTGGGTAGAGAAGCGTTGAGGTGGCATGATGGATTGTATCGTTGGTTTTGAATCTTACTTCAAACTCTTTTGCCCTCTCTATCCACTCAAGGTCCTCTTCAAAAATCTTAGCCTCGACCCATACTTCATCGAGGTTCACAATCTCAAAGATGGTTTTTTTTGCACTAAAGGCAGAGCCTTTGTTGATGTTTTTTTTAAAAATATAAGCATTTTCTGGAGAGTATATGGTTGTACTTTTAGAGACTTTCTTGTTTTTTACGAGGGCATTTATCTCTTTTGTGCTGACTCCTAGAAGTTCTAGTTTTAGTTTCGCACTTCTTAGCATTCTCTTGTTCGCCTTGCCTTTTGAGTAGTTGTAGGAGTTGAGGTAATCCTCTTTTGCCTTATATACTTCGGGAGAGTAGATAGTTGCAAGAGGTTCTCCTTTTTTGACGTACTTATAAATTTTGTCTGCATTTAGTTCTATTACATAGCCCCCAAAACGCGGTGCTATAGAGTAAACTCGAGCTTGGTCAACCGTAACATAGCCATAATTTTTTTTTGTTTTAGCACTCTTAATCTCTTTGGCCTTTACCGTTTCAACACTAAAAAGTTGCGTAACACTTGCCTCTTTGGCAAATAGTACTAGGGGTACTAGCAGTAATAGTAGTCTCATTTTATCTCTCCTGCGAGTTGCGATATTTGTGCTTGGGCTCGTTTATAGTTAGCTACCGAATTTATACTTTTTTGTTCGAGTTTGAGTTTAGAAAAAAGTACATTTATGTACTTAAAAAGATCTCCGCCTGTCGATATACTAGAGTTTGCGAGCTCAAACATATGTGATAGTTTTGGTAATGTCTCATCGTGTATGATGTGGTAGATCTCATAAGAGGATAGCATCTGAGCATAGTAGATTTTCACTCTTGAGTCTACAGACATCTTGATGTCTTCTTTTTGACTTTTTGAAGAGAGAAGTAGTGCTCTTTGTTCCTCTTCTTTATACTCCTCGGTAGAATAGATAGGTAGAGATAATCCAACTCCGAGGTTTAGAAAATCATCAAAGTTTTTTCTGTAGGAGTAGCCCGCAATAAGATTAATATCTGGATAGTTGTTAAGAGTGGCTATCTCAAGTTTTGCATTTTGTTCTTGCAACTCTCTCTCTTTTAGCAAGATATCAGGATTAGCATTAGTGATGTTCTTCAAGTCTGAGAGTTTTGGTTTTTTATCAAGAAGAAGTGTAATCTCAAGATTTTCAACATTAACTGCACTGAGGTAAGAGAGTCTTGAATATGCTGAGTATATCTCTCTCTTGAGACTGTTTTTTTGGATTTTTAGCTCTGAGAGGGAGAGTTCAGCTTGCATAATTCCCATATGTTGATTCTCGCTTATAGTCGCGTATGACTCATAAAGTTCAATATTTCTTCTCGTTAGTTTTATATACTCCTCAATAATTTTATAAAGTTCTTGGAGCTCCCAAATAGAGTAGGCTTCGTTTTTTATCTGCCCCACTAAGAGGACTTTCGCGTTTTGGAGCTTTTGCTGCAAAACTTTTTCTTGTGTTAGAGCCATTTTTTGATTTGAATCGCGTTTACCGTAGTAGGCGATTTTTTGTTTGAGAGTAAGGAGTGTTTGGCTCATAGCTTGGGAGTTGTCTAGTGTGTTTGTGCTCAAAAGCAGTTGAGGATTGGAGAACTGGCTTGAGGCATTGATATTTTGTCTGTTTGCTTGCACTCTTGCCTGAATCGCCTCAAGGGAGGGACTCTTTGAGAGGGAAGCATTTATAATCTCATCGAGTGTAATGGAGTAGAGCGACGATGCTAAAAGAAGAAAAATAAGTAGTAGGGTTCGCATATATATCCTTGATTTATGAGATGTATTTTAACGAGATAGCGTGTAGTGAGCGTGTAAAACTCTAAAGGGAATACAGTTTTAGGTAAATTATCCTAGAATTATTTCTCGTCCCCAAGATTAAAAAATTTCTGAGCTTTTTTTGTCAGTGAAGAGATGGGTGCATTTTCAAGTTCATTTAAATCGACCCAAGTCAGTTCCGCGTTTAACTCCTCTACTCTATAGAGTTTTACATTGAGTCTATACTTGGTGTAGGAGTGTTTAAACTCTCCTAAAAAGTTCTCTTCTAAGGGGTCTATAGTTGGGAGTATGAGCATATCTTTATACATTCTCTCTTTGGAGATTTGTAGAGCAATTTTGTCTTCTTTGATGTAAACACCAAGAAAAAGTTCAAGAGAAATATACTCTTTTTTCTTTGTTTGTGTATAGAGTTCTGGCTCCTCTCTACCTTGGCAACTACTCTCAAGTGGGCACTCTGAGCATTTTGAATTTTTAGGTAAGCAGACTAGGGAGCCTAAGTCCATGAGTGCAAGGTTATGGTGTCGTGGGTCTTGGGCATTGACAAACGCAGTGGCATTTTGCCAGATAGTCGCATCTTTAGGGTTTAAAAGTGCGAAGTAGCGTTTGATGACTCTTGCTATGTTTGTGTCAACCACGGGAATGTTTTGGTTGTGTCCAAAGCTACAGATGGCACTTGCGGTATAGAGGCCAATTCCCGGTAGTTTAACAAGCTCCTCTTGCGTAGTTGGTAGTTCTGCTCCCACACTCTGAGCTGTCTTTTGAAGGTTCCTTGCACGAGAGTAGTAGCCAAGTCCACTCCAAGCAGCAAGCACATCATCTTGAGAGGCATTTGCAAGAGCCTCAAGAGTTGGGAACTTCTCTAAAAACTGAGGGTAGTACTCCTCTCGTACACGGTTTACCTGTGTCTGTTGGAGCATTATCTCACTGAGATAAATATGGTAGATATTGTCTGTATTACGCCACGGTAGTTCGTGGCGTCCAAATTTTTTGTACCACTTTAGAAGTTTTTTATGCGTGTGAATCAAACTTCCTCTCTTCTTTGCCTTGTTTTTATAAGGGTATTTTAGCGTATTGTGAAGTAGAGGAAGATATTAAGAAGAATAGAGTAAAATGTTCCTATGGAAAATAAACATTAATGCATTTTAACCGTGTTCATATCGAAGTTACTAACATCTGTGGTTTGGCATGTAGTTTTTGCCCTCCAAAGCTTCAGCCTACAAAAACTATGTCACTTCTCTTTTTTGAAAAAGCATTGTTAGAGCTAAAGCCCTATACAAAATCTTTGGCGTTTCATGTTATGGGTGATCCTCTGATTTTATCAAATCTTCAAGAGTACTTAGATTTAGCAAGCAAGTATGGCTTTGAAGTGGAGCTAACTACGAGCGGATACTATCTTGAGAAAACGCCACATGAGGTTCTATTTCATAAGTCTGTACGACAGTTAAATGTCTCTTTAAACAGTTACAACAAAAACTCTCTAAATCTGAGTTTTGATGAATATATGGATGGCGTTTTTAAAGCTTGTGCTGACAAGCTTGCAATGTATCCAAAACCATTTATAAACCTAAGAGTCTGGAACCTTGATGATGTGTTGAGTGAGAGTGAGTTTAACACTATGCTTTTTAAAAGAGTAGAAGAGTTTTTTGATGTAAAGATAGACTTAGAAACCATCTATAAAGAGAAGACAAAATCTCTGCGTTTAGCCTCAAAAGTACTGCTTAACTTTGATAACTACTTTGAGTGGCCATCTCTGAGGAGTACTCATGACAGTGATGCAACTTGTTATGGGCTAAAGTCGCATATAGGCATATTAGCGGATGGAAGTGTAGTTCCTTGTTGTCTTGATGGGGAAGGAGTGATAAACCTAGGAAACCTAAACGCCACACCACTCAAAGAGGTGCTAGACTCTAGTAGAGCCCAAGCGATGATAAAAGGGTTCTCTGAAAGTAGGGCGGTTGAAGAGCTCTGTCGTAAGTGTAGCTACAAAGATCGTTTTATTAGTGCTAGTTGATTTAGCCAGCTCGCATCTTTAAAATCTTAGTAATGTCGATAGGGTCTGAGTATTTTACAAACGCTGCACTCTTTTCTTGAATGGTATACATAGTCATTCTATCAGCTAACTCATTGCCTTCAAAACCAGCATGAGCTTTTATGTGAGTAAGAGATACATCTTTTTTGATAGTATTATAGAGATGATAAGCTTGCTGGATTATCTCAAGGTTTTTAATCTCGCCACCTTTTTTCGTCCACCCTTTTTTCTCCCATGATATTGCCCATGTTTTTATACAGTTTATAGAGTACATGGAGTCGCATTTTATCTCTACTTTATTTCCATTCTCTAGCTCTTTTTGAGCGAGTTTAAGTGACTCATAGAGTGCTCCGAGTTCGGCTGTGTTATTTGTCCCCATCTCTTCATAGAGTCCATACCATAGTTCGCTGAGTTGATTGTTTCTATAGAGGGCTACACCTGAACCAGCCTTTCCAGGGTTTGGCGTGCATCCACCATCACAGTAGATAGTTACATCACCATTTATTGTAGTTGTTGGCATTTGTATGGCAGGAGGAGTTTCTTGAGGAATAGTGTCACTTTTTCTAAAGGCTTGGAGGGCCTTATAGTTGGCTATGATGTTTTTCTGCTGCGTTTTAGCCTTGACACCACGAAGAAGAACAAAGAGTTCGGCTCTAGCATCTGAGAGCTCTCTATCAAGAGCTAACTCCCTGAAGTTCTCTTCATCAGATGGTTCTAAATCTAGTAGAGTGAGTTGTGACTCATTTATAGTCTCACCCTCGGCTACACCAAGTTTGAGAAATGTTTCTGTCGCTATCTGCATTTACGCTCCTTAAAAGCATAATTGTATCTAGTTAAAACTTTAACTCTAAACCTGCCGTAATCTGTCTACCAGGAAGTGGGGCGGTATCTTTTAAAAATGAGAGATGATTGTAAGCCATCTCGTTCGTTAAGTTCTCACCTTTAAGATAGATGAGGCCCTCTATATATTTGCTTTTATAAACATACTCTATGTAAGCACTTAGCCATCCATAAGCTGGTGTTCGTGTTTCGTTTGCACCCTCAAATCTACTTCTATCAACATACTTGTAGCCTATGCTTGAGCTATAGTCGTGGTACTTGTGTTTTAGTTTTATACTTGCGCTAAAAGGTGGCATACGAGGGATGTCGGAGCCATCTTTGAGTTCTCCACGAATAGCTTCGAGTGCCACAGAACCTTCAAGTTTATGCGCATTTATATTTTTTTTGTAACTCTCTTTAAGTGCCACTCCATAAACAAGTGCTCCAGCTCCACTCATCCCCCAAGCATAAGCATCATGACCGATTCCAGATATGTCATTTACATTGATAGGCTCGTTGTTATTACCTATGATTTGCGTTTGATAGATATAGTTTGAAAAATTGTAGTAGAAGAAGCTTACTTCGCTTGTAGCTCCATTTTCACTCCACATAAGGTCAAAATCAAAGTTCACTGACTCCTCATTTTCAAGGCATCTATCACCCATAACATAACTGTTTGTAGCATGATGAAAACCGTTCCAAAAAAGCTCAGTAGAAGATGGAAGTCTCTGAATGTAGGAGAGTGACGTCTGCATAGTGACAGTGTCAGTTAAGAAGTTATACCAACCAAGACTTCCACTCACCGCTGAGTCATTGATAGTATCGTAGTAGTTAGGATCAATGCTTGCTGGTACTAACCATAGCTGTTGGATATTTTCACTATTAGGAGTGAGATTTCTTAGATCTGCTCTAGCAGAGAGAGTGATCTCATTTGTATCGTTTACAAAGTTTTTAAATGCCATTCCCCCTTTAAAGATTGACTCGTCTATGTTTGGCATAGGGTGTCCGTGTGAAAATGCAAGTCCATCTGGATTATCAGGGTCTAATGTAGTAGCAACCATTCTTGCTCCATCTATCTCATTTGGGTCTCTATCTGCGACTCTAAAGTAGTCACACTTCCCATGTTCATGACACACTTTGAGTTCATTATCAAGATACTCGAGATTTGTATCTATATGCCAATCGTCAAAATCCAGACCAAACGCAGTGGAGAGATTGAACTGGTTTTGACCAAAAAGTCCATCAGCACTACTGCCCTCGTATTCATAGTGAAGATACTCACTGTAAGAGATTTCAGTCTGTGCATACTCTAATGTATCAAAGAGATCTTTAGCGTGCCAAACAAGACCGTAACGCTTCTGTTTCATGTCAATAGTAGTTGACTCATCTGTGTTATTAGGAATACCGTAATCTTTTTTGAGATTGTCATAGTAGAGTTTAAATATATTTGATTTATCTAGTTGGTAGCCTAGTACTGCATGTGTCTGTTGTGAAAGAGTATCGGAATCTTTTATAAGATTGTTTTCTCCGTCTCTATAGGAGTCTGCTTCATGGTATGCTGTAGAGATGAATGCAGAGAAGTTTGAGTCTGCAGCTTCTAAGGTTGCACTGCCAATCTTTCCAGCTCCATTAGAACCGTAACTCATTGTGGTATCTACTCTAAGTCCATCTTTGAGTAGCTTCTTTTGATGCTCCTCACCAAAAACGCGAATAACCCCTCCACTATAACTCCCATAAAGAAGTGATGCGGGACCTTTAATGAACTCTATTTTTTTTGTAGCACGTGGCATAACACCAACGGCATGATCTTGACTCATAGAGGAGAGGTCGTTTAGGTTTACATTTCCATTGGTGATACCAACACGGTAACCATCCATGCCTTTAATTACAGGACGACCGACAGCTGGGCCATAACTGGCAGAGTCGATAAACTGCTCTTGTTCGAGGTAATCACCAAGAGTTTCACCCTTAGCCTCTTTGGCTAGGGTTTTACTCTCTTTGACTATACTCTCTTCTACCATTTGATCTTCGTACTTACTCTGCACCTCTATACTATCGAGGTGATACTCTTGGGCAAGAGTGCTACTAGCAACTAAAAGAGAGAGACTCCAAAGAAAAAATTTCATATATTACTCTTCGTCCTCATGATCATGATCTTCTTCATAGTCATCATCATTATGTGTTACAGTATAAAAATCACATATAGAAGTTGCATCAAGTTCACTACGAGCAGCTAGTATGTTTTTTAAAGTATCTTGCTCTTTAAGATAAGTATTAAGACGAACTAGTGCTTTGGCTTTAGCATCATCTGCTACAGCTCCAATTCTTGTTGGGTCAAACTCTTCGTTTGTATGTGCTGCTAACTCGCTTTCTCCATGGAAGTGACCAAGATAGTAAAAATCATTATATGTTGCGTTTCCATCGTCTGAAAAAGAGTATGTATCTTTAAACATCAGGACTTTATCTTCATCGTTTGAAGTATTGTCGTCGCCTTTATTATCTATCCAAACAAAGAGTCTTCCACTCTCATTATTTTCGATTTTAAACTCTTCTAAACCTGTGTCTCCAGAGTTTAAATTTGTAAGTGCAGCAGTTTGAGTGTCAAAAGCATAGTGATCATTTGAAGATGCTCCATAAAAGAAGAGTGCTTTTTTAGAGGATTCATAATGTGTACCTTCCGCATTTTTTATACCAACCATCATGTCAAAGTTTTTACCAATTAGTGGAGTTTCCGATAAGGCCCAGTCGCTATGAACATGAGATGCTCCATCTCCATGTGAATCGATCAGATAAAGAGTACTGTTAGAGTAAACTAACACACCTTCTTCTGTAGCACTCATACCAGATTTTCCAACTTCACATCCTGCAGAAGAAACTAGTGTGGAATCTTTAAAAGTGATTTCCCCATCTTCATCTTCAAAAGAGTATATGGCACCATTTGTACCCATAACAAAATATGCTTTTTCAGCATGATGCTCTTCTTCCATATCTGTTACTTCACTACTACTATCATCACTACCACAACCGCTTAAAACTACCAGTGCACTTAAAGCAAGTGCCATATTTTTTATATTATTAAATTTCATAATTATCCTATTTATAATTGCATTTTATTTTTGTACTGTTTATTGATTTGTTAATTGAGATATCTAAGGATGAGGAGGGGCTCTGATACTAAAGAGTTTTGCAACTTTTAGCTGGTGTTTAGGGAGATTAAACGAGAAGTATAAAAAGGGAAGAAAAAGTGTTAAAAGAGCTAAATTATTAATAATATCAGCACTAAAAAAGAGTTGCTCTAGTACATATACCGAACACTTTGAGTCATGTGAATGATCAAAAGAGTTATGCATATATGAGTGCATAATAACAATTATAAGTGCCGTTAATATTAAGCTTAAAGTCGTCTTTTTCATAGTGGCGAATAGTATCCCAAGAGAACTTATACTTAGTTTAAGAAAATGCAACTAAGTCGCATTATAAGTTTTTCTACTGAATCTACTCTAAGTTAGCCACTCCTTGGGAAGTTCTGTTTTAGAAGAGAGTCCAAGTATCATCGCTACTACCATTCCCCGAGCGGAACTGTCACCACCTGCTTTAGCATTTTCTATCATGAGCTCTTTAAAGCTTTTGTCTTGAAGCAGTAGATATATAGTTCCCGCAAAACCACCATCTATTCCACAAGCGGGTCCAAACTCCCTGATAGTTTCAAAACTATTTTCATCTTTTTTCTTTATCGCTTCATCTATCCACTTTTGTAAGTCAGGGTAGTTATGTTTGAGTCTATCTATAAGAGTAGTAGTATCTTCATCTGTTTGAGAGAGCCAAAGCAGTTCTGCAAAAAAGGCACTGGCATTGAGAGCTAGGGGAGAGTTGTGTGTGATACTTACAAAGTCTGCTACATGTTGGAGAAACTCCTCTTTAGACGAACTACACAGAAGAAGAGGTGCTATACGTCCACAGATGCTTAAGTCACTTGAACTAGCTCCAATAGCTTCTAAGGCTTGACGAGAGGAACCATCTATATAGCCTTTGTACTCACTCATTTTCTCTTTCCAAAAGTCATAGTAAGCCTCTTTATTAAAGAGATGTGTTCTCTTGACAAATTCAATTAAAAAGAGAGTTTGGTCTCCATAGTGAGTCATATCACCAGACTCTTTACCTCTATGCCAGAGTGATTGAGGAGCGTTTAACTCTTCCCAGTCTATAGGAAGACCCTTTAGCTCCTTTTCATCATAGACCCAGTGAGAAGCTAGGGAGTATCTGTCGCAAACTAAACTACTTAGTATTGATTTTTCTATCTTTTCATTCATTTGTCAACCTTTTGTTTTTATTTATAGGAGTTGCCTCTTCACAAATTCGCTATAGTGCCCCTCTTCGTTTTCGAGCTCTTCATGCGTACCTTGCTGGACAACTTCTCCCTCTTCTAGTACATAGATTTTATCAACATTTTTAACTGTACTCAGCCGATGTGCTATGGTGATAACAGTTTTCTCTTTTAAGAACTCTTCTAAACAGAGTTGTAGTTTGGTCTCAGTGTGAACGTCGAGTGCTGAGGTGGATTCGTCAAATATCACTACATCAGGATTGGCGATAATCATACGAGCTATGCTCAAACGCTGACGTTGACCTCCGGAGAGACGGATACCATGATGTCCCACTATCGTGTCGAGCTTGTTCTCCATGGCGTTTACCATATCTTCGAGTTGCGCAATTTTAAGGGCCTTGTAGATTGCATCGTCGTCTATATCCTCATTACCCATTGTAATATTAAAACGAAGAGTGGAGTTAAATAAAATAGGCATCTGCAAAACTAAAAAAATCTTTTGACGGAGTGAGTGTTTGTCAAGCTCCACAGTATCGATGGAGTTGTAAGTTAAAGAACCACTCCTTTTCTCGTAAAATCCTGCAATCACCTGTGCAAGTGTAGTTTTCCCACTGCCACTAGCACCGATAAGTGCTATTTTGCTACCCGCTTTTACTTCTAAAGAGATACTCTTTAGTATGGCATCTTCCCCGTAGAAAAAGGACAAATTATCAAGTCTGATATCAACGCCATTTTCTTGTAGAATCTCTCTGCCGCTCTCTTCGGTCTTAAGCAAAAGTATCTTGTTGATTCTCTCTATGGCAGCCTTGGCAGATGCATAGCTATACTGCATACTCAGTAGGTCTTGAACAGGCGTCATGATAAACCATATGTAGCCAAACATGGCAAACATCATCCCTATGCTGAGGTCACTATAAGCAACTAATACAAGACCACTTGCTCGAAGTAGTTCAAACATAACCAAAAATATAGTGTAACTGAGACGCTCATAAGCTACATTTTTATAGCCATATTCGTTAGATGTTTTTTGGATGTTGTTGGCATTTTGCTCAGCTTTTTTGAAAAAGTAGGGCTCTTGATTACTCGCCTTTATTTGACCAAATAGCTCTAGTGTTTCACCTATATCTTCTTGAAAGGTTGAGATGGCATCATTCTCCGCCTTTTTTAGACGACCGACGACTTTGGACATTTTTTTACTTAGAAGCATGATAAGAGGCTGGATGATGAGTATCATTAGACCCAAAATAGGGTCAATCGCTATCATCACAATAGCAATAGCAATAAGAGTTAAAATAGAAGAGACGAGTTTACTCACTCCTGTAATTATAAAGGTGTCTAGAGTGTTCACATCTGTGACAAGGTTTGCAGTAAGAGCTCCACTTCCAAGAGTTTCATACTCGTTCATAGAGGTTACTTTGAGATGATGCAGTAGCTTTTTTCTTATTTCAAATGTGACATATTTTGAGATTCTTGTAAATATTTTAGTGAGTATAACAGTCAACAAGTAGTAAAAAAAACGTAAAAATACAACCCCAAGAGTAACGATGAGTATATAGTTAAATGCAGATGTTGAACCAAAAGTGGCATTAATAGACTCTATAAATATACCAGGTTTGTCCAGAAGCACTTCATCTACCATCACAGGTAGCATGAGAGGGATAGGGATACTCACTAAAATCGCCAAAATCGTAATAATCTGACCATAAATAAGAGCTGGTTTTTTCTGAAGTATGAGAGTAATAATGGTTTTAATAGTAATTGAATTATTCATAAAAGAAGTATATCTTTTAGTTGAATAACACTTAACTAATGGTTATCTCAGTTATCTCCGCACTCGCCCCTATGCGCATAGGGGGACCCCAAAAACCTGTACCTTTGTTGATGTATATCTGTAGATTCTCACTGTGTTGATGCAGGCCGCTTACATAGCCTTGTTGTAGTTTTACAAGTGCTTTAAAGGGGTAGAGTTGTCCGCCATGAGTATGACCACTTAGCATCAAGTCTACACCACTTGGCACCTCTTCTATGAACTTTGGCTGATGTGCTAAAAGCACTGTAGGGGACTCTTCATCTCTTTTTTGGAGTGCGAGGGTTATGTTAGGTGTATGAGTCTCTACTCTGTAACCAAAGAGGTCATAAACGCCAACGAGATTAAATCCCTCTCCTTGTTCTCCAATGTAAAGATTTTCATTCTCAAGGACTTTGATTCCTAATGATTTGACAGTAGCGATGATTTTTTCAATGTTATGAAAGTACTCATGATTTCCAACTATAAAGTAAGTGCCATATTTTGACTTTAGATTTTTAAGTTCATTTAGAGCCTCTTTGGCTTTGTCTACATCAGTATCGACCAAGTCTCCTGTGATGACAACTAAGTCGGGAGTGCAAGCATTGACCCTTGAGACGATTTTAGCGATAAAGTTTTTGTCTATGATTCCACCTATGTGAATGTCGCTGAGTTGTAAAATCCTGTAAGGTTTTTTGAGGTTTTTGAGTTTAATGTTCACTTTTTCTAGAGTGACATGTCTCGCTTCATAGATAGCCTTTGCCGTGATAGAGCTTGCAACTACCAAAGAGGAGAGGTCGAGTGAGCGTTTAAAAAAGTGTCGTCTCTCATCAGAGAGTGGAACTCTCACTAAAACAACTCGAGAGATATCGTAAAGAAGTGTCGTACAAAAGAGTAAGAAAAGTACACCAATAGGCAAAGAGAGAAGAAAGTAGAGCCAGTTTGGAAAATCTATAAAGTATCTCCCAAGAGCGTAAAGAAATATGCCAAAAAGGTTGACGTAGAGAAAAACAGTGAGGAGTTTTTTAACTTTATCGCTCAGATGCAAGTGTGAGACTAAGCGTTTTTGAATATATATGATAAGGAGAGAAAAGAGACCTACGAGAGCTACGGTAAAAAGAAGAGGGTTCATTATCTACTACTCACTAATCTGTTTCTTCCAGGTTCATTAAAAAGTATATTTGAAGTGAAAATGTTTTTAAGTAATTTATCTTCTTTCATACCTCATTTTAACAACAAATAACTTAAAGTAAGAGCAGATTAAGAGTTAGCAGTGATTGCATTTGCTATACGCAGCATACTCTCCTCTTTACCGATTACAGCCATGATTACATCGATATTTGGTCCACCCATTTTCCCAAGAAGTGCTACGCGAAGTGGCATACCTATCTTCCCAAAACCTATCTCCATCTCATTTACTACCTCTTCCATTAAAGCATGGTAGTCTGAAGGAAGGTGAGGTTCATTTGTATTTGTAAGTTTTGCTCCAAAAGCATTAAGGATTTCAACTGAACCCTCTTTAAAAGCTTTTTTAACAGCTTTTGCATCAAATGAAGTTGGTGTTATAACTATTTCGTTAACAAGTTCTGACAACTCTTTTAAAGTTTTTGCACGCTCTTTAAGAGCATCTAAAAGAATCTCTTTTTTATCATGAGAAGTGAGAACTACATCATAAGCAGTTAAAAGTTCAGCTAACCGGGCGTTTGGAGTGTTTTTTATGTAGTGTCCGTTTAACCAGTCAAGCTTTTGCGTATTATAGATAGATGCTGACTTGTTGATGTCTTTAGGGTTGAAAAGCTCAATCATCTCTTCAAATGAGAAAATTTCTTGATCTCCATGAGACCACCCTAAACGCACAAGGAAGTTTAAAAGTGCTTGTGGTGTATAACCCATCTCTTTGTAAGCCATAACATCAGTTGCACCATCGCGTTTAGAGAGCTTTTTACCCTTAGAGTTGTGAATCATAGGTACATGATAAAACGCAGGTATATCAAACCCGAGTGCTTGGTAAACAACTATCTGTTTAGGAGTGTTAGAGAGGTGGTCATCTCCACGGATAACTTCATTGATTCCCATTAGGTAGTCATCTATGGCTACAACAAAGTTGTAAGTAGGAGCTCCATCAGCTCTCGCAATTACAAAATCATCGAGTATATCTTGAGCTTGAAATGAGATATCACCCTTAACACCATCTTTAACCAAAATCTCGCCTGTTTTGGGAGCTTTTATACGGATAACAGGCTCAACACCCTCAGGTGGCGTTCCATCAAAGTCACGGTAACGTCCATCGTACATCGTACGCTCTTTATTTGCCATCTGCGTTTCACGAAGCTCAGTGAGTTCTTCTTTACTCATGTAACATCTGTAAGCTTTACCTTCATCAAGAAGTTGTTGGATGTACTTTGCATATATCTCATCTCTTTGAGACTGGTAAGTTATCTCACCATCTGCCTCAAGGCCTAACCACTCAAATGCTTTTAAAATAGCTTGAGTCGCTTCTTCTGAATTACGAGCCTTGTCAGTATCTTCGATACGAAGTACAAATTTACCACCTTGACTTTTAGCCCAAAGGTAAGAAAAAAGTGCAGTACGAAGACCACCGATGTGAAGATATCCAGTAGGAGAGGGAGCGAAACGAGTAACAACCATGTAAAAGCCTTTAGTTTTAATAATGGAATTTTAGGCAACTGTTGGTTAAAAAGGGGTAAAATGCTTATCTTAATTTATAAACTGGAAATTTTATGTATAAAATATTTTTTACTCTACTCTTTACAACTCTTTTAAACGCCGAGGTATACGATGGTGTAGCTATTGTGGTAAAAGATAAAGCTATCACACTTTTAGATATCAAAACAGAGATGAAGATGTCAAAAGTCGATGCCAAAAAAGCTTCTGATATCTTGATACGTCAAAAACTTGAAGAGGTTGAGATAGATGAGAGAAGGATAAGTGTAGATAGCAGCGAGGTGTATGACGATATCAAAAAAATGGCAGCTCGAAACAACTTAAACATTAGTGAGTTTTATGATGCTGTTCGCGAGTCTAATGGCATGAGCTCTACAGACCTAAAAGAGAAGATAAAACAAAAACTACTCTCCCAAAAGCTCTACCAGACTATCGCTTACGCTTCGATAAGCGAACCAAGTGATATGGAGCTAGAGGAGTACTATGAGTTGCACAAAGACAACTATCAACACCCCTCATCATTTACTGTAATTATTTACGACTCAGCAGATAAAACAAAACTCCAAGAGAAGATAGACAACCCTATGTTTTATGCCCCAAATATAGCAACAAATGAGCAACTACTTCCCTACGATCAAATCTCTCCCGAACTTGCTTCACTTTTGGAAAGAACAGCACTTAACTCTTTTACAAATGTTGTTCCCAATGGAAAAGGTGGTTTTATGAGCTTTTATATTAAAGAGATTGAGTCAGCTGCCACAGGTGGTATAGAGAGTGTTAGAAATCAGCTTATAAACTCCATAATGGCAGAAAAACGCGAACAAGTTCTAGGAAACTACTTTGCAAGACTTCGTCACAATGCGGATATAAATGTTATAAGAGAAGTGGAGTAGGGCATGTTAAGCGATAAAAACTTTATAAACATTGCTACAGAGATAGCATCGGCATCTAAATGTGTCTCTAAGCAGGTAGGTGCAGTCATAGTAAAAAATGGTCGCATTTTAAGTACAGGCTATAATGGAACGCCAGCGGGCTTTACAAACTGTTGCGATCATTGGAATGGAGAGTATACTAGCGATCATCACGAGTGGAGCAAGACTTACGAGATTCATGCAGAGATGAACGCAATCATTTGGGCGGCTCGTGAGGGCATAAGCATAGAAGGTGCAACTATTTATGTGACACTAGAACCTTGTAGCGAATGTAGTAAAAATCTCATAGCGAGTGGTATCAAACGCATAGTCTACGCAAAACCTTATGAGCATACTCACTCAGAGGTTATCTCAAAGTTTATCAAAGACAACGGTGTGAGCATAGAGAGGTTAGCTCTTTAGAAAGTCGTCTATGATAGATGATGGACGACCGATAATCGCCTTGTCGCCTTTTATGAGAACGGGACGTTGTATAAGTTTTGGGTTGGCTACCATAGCATCAAAGAGTTTCTCTTCATCTGTTTCATTTTTAAGCTCTAGCTCTTTATATACAGCTTCAGTAGTTCTCATCCACTCTCTTACACTTGAAAGACCTAGCATAGCAAAAACTTTTTTGAGCTCCTCTTTTGTAAGGTTTTCGTTAAGGTACTTATAGAGTGCAACTTCAGTGTTGGACTCCTCTGCCATAGTAACTGCTTCTCGTGATTTTGAACATCGTGGATTGTGCCAGATAGTTGTTTGGTTCATTATTTGTCCTATTTTTTTAGTATTTTACACTATAATAGCTACAATTAAAAGTAAGGGGAGTTTTGATTATGAAATATGCAGGTACGTATCAATCCTTAGCACAGTTTGGACGTGAGCTCTTAGAGAAGAAGTCATTAGAAGATGGCTTGCCAATGATATCTGAGTATGCAAAAACAGTGATTGGAGCGGAGCGTTGCTCTATCTTTATACTGGATAAACAAGAGCATCGTCTCTGGACAACCATTGCAGATGGTGTAGAAAAAATAGTGGTTCCAATGGACAAAGGTATAGTTGGTTTGACGCTCAAAGAGAAAAAACCCATTGTGACAAATGACCCCTACTCTCATCCATCATTTATGTCTGAGGTTGACAAAGAGACAGGATTCATAACAAAAAATATAGTTACAGCACCTATTTTCTCTTCCAAACGAGAGATAATAGGTATACTTGAGCTTATAAACAAAGAAGAGGGTTATGATAGCGAAGATACAAAGTTTATGATATTTTTTGCACACTATGTTAGCGGATTTTTAGAGTTGACAAACATATACCTCAAACAGAGTAGAGATAAATAGATGAATAAATTTAATCAAATAGCCGATTTTGGAAAAGAGTTAATGGCACTTACGGAGATGGATAACGCTCTTGTACTTATCTCTAAAGAGGCAAAAAGACTTGTAAATGCAGAGCGTTGCTCCATCTTTATTGTCGACGATGAAGACAAAATGTTATGGACAAAACTTAGCGATGGAATAGGCCGCATAGTTATAGGACTAGACTCGGGAATAGTTGGTGACACCTATGGAAAAAGAGAAGCACAAATAGTAAACAAGCCTTATGAAGATGAGCGTTTTCTCTCAAACATAGATAAAAAAAGTGGTTTTGAGACAAAAAATATGCTGAGTGTTCCTATCTTTAATTCAAAACAAGAAGTTATGGGAGTCCTACAACTTTTAAATAAGTCTCGCTTTGATTTTGATAGTGAAGATTTAGATACACTTACATTTTTTGCTAACTATGTAAGCGGTAGCCTTGAGCTTGTTCTCATGCAGGATGGAGCTCGCTAGTTAAGAGTGTAGTGAGCCTCATACGCTAGCCTCATAACGCCAACAGCATAGTTTGATGAGTTGTTGTATCGCATAATCTTCTTTACATAAGCCTTCATCTCTTGAAGATCATCTTTTCCCTTTGTGAAACAGTTATAGACCTTACCGCTCTTAGAAGTTTCATATACAAATGAAGCATTTTCATGTGTAAACTCATACTCATACCACTGGGCTTCTATTTTAGGTATGTCTTCCATTTTATCCCACTTTATGAGAGTGTTAAAGTCCGCTTTTTGATGAAGAAAATTTGCTGCTGAGACTATTGCATCTTCCATATTTGTCAGATCAGCAACTTCTCCTTTAAAAGACTTGGCATATATAAAACTGTTAGGCATAAACTGTGGTATACCAACTGCACCGGCATAAGAAGATGGTAGGTTACACTGCTCAGGAGTCACCCCTTTTTTATAGCAGTGTTTGATGATAGATGCCATATTTGTTTTACCCATTTTTATGAGCCATTTTTCTCTGCTAGAGTTTGGTTTTGAGCGAACGACCATAGTGTTAAAGACTATAAAGGCGTCATGTGTTGGTTTTATCTTGCCGAGTTTAGTCTCTTTTAAAAGTATGGCTGCGATTATTTCACGGTTTACTCCGTACTCTTTTTCTACAAAATCATAAACCTCTTTATACTCTTTGAGGTTTTTCACCATTTTAGGAATGTAGCTCACTAAAACATTGTTCGCTTTTTTCTCTTGAGTTGCATGGTGTTTGAGTTTACTAGGTTGGAGATACTTCCAACTTACTTCATCAAATTTTTTAGTTTTGAAGTAAGACATTAGAAATTGGTTTGCATACTCGTAGGAGACGCCACCTTTTACAGCACTTTTGCAGACATCTGTATAGTCGCTATTTTTGAAGGTACAGTTTGTATATTTTGCAGAAGCTATCGTTGTGAGGGCGATTATTAGTAGAAGTTTAAACATCATTTATCTCTTTTAGTCTTTTGGGTGTTCCGATATCGTGCCAGTTGTTTTTAAATAGTTCGGCACTAATCTCATTTTTTTCTATGGCTTTACGAAGTAGGGGAGCAAGTGGGCTTTTTTGTAACGCCACTTGCTTAAAAAATGAGGGGTCGTAGTATGCTATACCTGAAAATGTGTACATAGACTCACCACTATTTAGGAGTGCTTCATTGTCTAAAGCAAAATCCCCCTTTGGATTGTGAGGAGGATTTGGCACTAAAATGAGATGAGCAAGTTTACCTTTGAGCTGAAATGTAGAGTCAAAACTGTAGTCGCAATAGACATCTCCATTAACAACTAAAAAGGGCTCGTTTCCTAAAAGTGGAAGTGCTTTTTTGATACCACCTGCTGATTCTAGTGCTCCCTCTTCTTGCTCATCAGAGTAAGATATTTTGACATTCCAAGCTGATCCATCGCCAAGAGACTCAGCTATTTTGTATCCTAAATGGGCAATGTTTATGATGATCTCTTTAAACCCAGCTGCTGCTAACTTCTCTATATGGTAGACGATAAGTGGCTTGTCATGAACTTCTAACAGTGGTTTTGGAAGGGTGTCTGTGAGTGGTCTCATCCTCTCTCCTCTCCCAGCTGCAAGTATCATAGACTTCATGAAGTTACACCTCTTAAAAACTCTGCGAACTCTTTTGTCTCATCATATCTTGAAGCCGTCTCTAGTGTGTACTTCAGCACAAGGGGGATATCTTTTAGGTAACCATCTTTACCATCTCTTAAATGCAGGCGCGAGAAGATACCGAGAACTTTTATATGGCGTTGCAGACCCATAAAGTCAAACCATTTGAGAAAGAGTTCATCGCTGACATTTAGCCCTTTTTTATCTCTAAACGCTAGTGCTAACTGCTCAATATCCTTGCGTTTAAACTCTATGTAGCAATCTTTGAGCAGTGAGACTAAGTCGTAGGTTATAGCACCATTCATAGCGTCTTGGTAGTCTATGACTCCACTCTCTCCCTCTGGTGTAAGCATGATGTTACGAGAGTGAAAGTCCCTATGAACAAAAATATCTTGTGGTTGTGTTAAAACGACATCTGAGATGGCGTTTAAACTGCTCTCTATGAGTTGCATTTGAGTAGCAGTGAGCGTAAGCTGTAGCTTTTGCTTGAGATACCACTCACTCATCAAGTCCATCTCAAAGTGCAAAAATGCTTTGTCATAAAGAGGTAGTTTGGAAGTCTGTGCCTCTTGCATCTTAATGATCTCATCCATGGTGTTTAAGTAGTGGCGTTTGAAGTTTGACTCGTCTAAAATGTCAAGGAGTTGAGTAGAGCCAAAGTCCTCCAAGATAAGATAACCCTCTTTCTCGTTTTTTTCTATCACTTGAGGTGCTTTTACCTTGGCGTTTAATAGTCTCTGTGTTACATCTAAAAAAGGAGTAAGCGACTCTAACTCTAAAGAGGAGTCCATCACAATGAAACTTTTGTCATCTTTTGTGAGGCGGTAGTAAGAGCGAAAACTCGCATCGGCAGAAGCGATGCTAAACTCATAGTCTCTGTAGGGAGTAGTCGCTATCCAAGCTTTGAGTTTATCCATATATTGCTCCTAGTAGTGCATTTTT
>JAYEHI010000266.1:0-6493 GCA_034659455.1 Campylobacterota bacterium
TTAAAAAACTTGCTCAAGAGGGTATTTCAGCCTCTCCTGTTAATGAGATAGAAATCATGGAGTCAATGCTTGGATGGAAAGAGTACGAGATGGAAGTTATTCGTGACAAGGCAGATAACTGTATCATCATCTGTGCTATTGAAAACTTCGACCCGATGGGTGTTCATACTGGTGATAGCATCACAGTTGCCCCCGCTCTTACACTCACAGATAAAGAGTACCAAAGAATGCGTAATGCGTCTTTTGACATTTTACGTGAAATCGGCGTTGACACTGGTGGCTCTAATGTTCAATTTTCTATCGACCCTAAGACGGGCCGAATGATAGTTATTGAGATGAATCCTCGTGTTTCTAGATCTAGTGCCCTTGCGTCAAAAGCGACTGGCTACCCTATTGCTAAAGTCGCAACACTTCTAGCTGTTGGATATACACTTGATGAAATTACAAACGACATAACGGGAACACCAGCATCTTTTGAACCTGTTACAGACTACGTAATCACTAAAATCCCTCGTTTTACATTTGAAAAATTTCCAGAGGCAATAGACACTCTAAGCACGAGCATGAAGTCCGTTGGTGAAGTTATGGCAATAGGGCGTACCTTTAAAGAGTCAATGCAAAAAGCTCTCTGTTCTCTAGAGACTGGACTTTGTGGTTTTGATGAAATAGATGCAGATACGGAGTTTGTAAAACATGAAATTCGTCGTCCAAATGCTGATAGAGCACTCTATGTAGCTGAAGGATTTCGTCGTGGAATGAGTGTTGAAGAGATGTTTGACACTTGTGCAATCGACCCGTGGTTTCTTTACCAAGTTAAAGAGATGATAGAGACAGAAAAGAGCATTACAAATCAAATCTTATCTGATGCAATGTTTATGAGAAGCGTAAAAGTAGATGGTTTTTCTGACAAACGAATAGCACAACTCATAGAAAAAAACTCAAATCGAACAGTAGATGAAAATGAAGTCTATGCGGCAAGAAAAAAACTTGGAGTGGAACTAGAGTTTAATGAAGTGGATACTTGTGCAGCCGAGTTTAAGGCATTGACACCATATCTCTATTCAACTACAAATATTACAAAAATTCCAAATGTGCAAAAACGCATAAGCGATAATAAAAAAGTCCTTATTTTAGGTGGTGGACCAAATAGAATTGGTCAAGGTATTGAATTTGACTACTGCTGTGTTCATGCCGCGTTTGCCCTTAGAGAGATGGAAATAGAATCTATCATGTATAACTGTAACCCAGAAACAGTTTCTACCGACTATGACACTTCTGATGTTCTCTACTTTGAGCCTATAGATTTTGAACACGTTCGCGAAGTAATCGAAAATGAACAGCCTGATGGAATCATCGTTCACTTTGGTGGTCAAACGCCATTGAAGCTAGCAGACGGACTGACTAAAATAGGCGCTAACATCTCAGGAACGACTTCAGCGGTTATCGATCTAGCCGAAGATAGAGAGCAGTTTTCAGACTTTGTAAATAGACATGGTTTGAAGCAACCAGCTAATGGACTAGCTCGTAAAAAAGAGGAAGCCGCACCTATTGCAAAAGAACTTGGCTATCCAGTACTTGTGCGTCCATCGTTTGTTCTTGGTGGCCGTGGTATGAAGATAGTTTATAGTGAAGATGAACTTAACCAATATATGGCACTTGCCATCTCTGTGTCAAATGAAGCACCGGTTCTCATCGATAAATTCCTAGATCAAGCTGTAGAGCTTGACGTTGATTGTATCTCTGATGGCAAAGAGGTTTATATCGGATCAGTAATGCAACATATTGAAGAGGCTGGTATACACTCTGGTGATTCAGCTTGCTCTCTTCCTCCCGTTAACCTCACTCAAGAGATGATAGAAAAAGTAGAACAACAGACGAAAACTATCGCACTTGGCCTTGGAGTTGTTGGACTTATGAATGTTCAGTACGCCATCTATCAAGATGAGATTTATCTTATAGAGGTAAACCCTCGTGCTTCTCGTACTGTTCCTTTTGTGTCCAAAGCGACGGGAATGCCACTTGCTAAAGTTGCAACTCGTGTTATGATGGGTGAGACACTTGAGAGTTCACTTGCGTTTTATGACAAGTATGACATAGTAGAAGAGATAAATGGTCTTCGTCGTCCAAAACTCAAAGGTCATGTTTCAGTAAAAGAAGCAGTTTTTCCTTTTCATAAACTAATCGGTGCCGACCTGGTTCTTTCTCCAGAAATGAAGTCGACTGGTGAAGTAATGGGTATCAGTAAAAACTTTGGTGTTTCATTTGCAAAAGCGCAACTAAGTGCTGGAAATAAGATCCCGACTGAGGGGACTTGTTTCTTGTCTTTTGTAGATACAGACAAACAATACGCTTCAGAGATAGCTGCTGGTCTAGTAAAACATGGTTTTACACTTGTAGCTACAAAAGGAACACAGGAAGTTTTGGCACAAGCCAACATCGCATGTGAGCGAGTACTTAAAATATCTGAAGGTCGTCCAAATATTGAAGATAGTATGAAAAATGATGAGATTGCAATGGCTATCAATACTTCTGATAACAATACATCTAAAAAAGATGCTACCGTCATTCGCCAAGAGGTACTCAAACGTAGTATCCCTTACTTTACAACTCTAAGTGCAGCTCGTGCGCTTATTTTAGCTCTTGATGAAATGAAAGATGACACATGGTCACACTCAACAGCAATCCAAGACTTCTTAGTATAAATACCAAGGTTGTTTTGATGCAAACTGACACTACTGTCGGTTTGCAATCTCAAAATGCCAAAAAACTAAAAGAGATAAAGTCTCGCGACTCTAAAAAACCTTTTATCAAACTATATAAAAACTTTAATGCACTACAAGCTGATGCAAGAAGAGTCCCTAACTCTCGAAAAAACAGAGTGAGGCGTTCCACTAAAACAACCTATATCGTAAAAAATATAGCGTTTAGAGTAGCGGATGACACCCTGCATTCATCTCTTCTTCGTTCTATAGGCTGGAACTACTCTACCTCTGCAAACGAAAGCGGTAAAAACTTCGATAGAGATTTTTGTGAAGTAAAAACTGATATAATAATAGAAAATAAAATTTCTTTATATGAGGGTGAGTCATCATCTCTATATAAAATGAACTCTAAAAAAATAAAGAGGCTCAGGTGAGTAAAATAATCCAAGCACTTCTTAGTGGTATGTTCTTCACGTTTATATTAGATTTTTTCATCTTTTTGGGAATCTTTGAAAACTATATTCGAAAATACGAAATAGACCTTTATTATAATATTCTTTTTGCAGACAATCAAAGTGTTTCTCTTTTTTTACTTTTTTCAATATTTTTTGGTTATATAACTCTATACAAAAGTGCAAGAGTCTCTATTATCATTATTGGTTTTTTATCCCTATTATCACTTTCAACATTGATAGAACCAGTAGGAAACAGTTTAGGAAAACTAATCTTAATGCAAAAAGAGACTAAAGTCGAGATGAAAAGATTTTCCTATCGAGGTGATCTTCTTTACAATGGTCGTAAAAATATCACTTTCTATGATTACAAACTAGATAAAATTTTAACTTTAGATAAAAATAAAATAATAAGTGAGGACTAATGAGAAATATAATAAGCCCTGTAAGTAGTATACTACTTGGTAGTAGTGGTGTTTTAATGATGAGTGTGTTAACAGGATGTGAAGCTCCCCAAGAAGAGGCTCAAAACAAATTCTTAGTTATAGAGCAACAAGTAAATGGTAAGTATATAGTAGTTGAAGAGATGCCAACTGATGGTCCATCTCGCGCCATTATTCGTGAAAAAGATGAGAATGGTATGGTTCGTGAACGCTTTATGAATGAAGCTGAAATGAAAGCACTTGCAGAGCAAGAGTACCAAAAAGTACAAGATGGAACAAGTGAGACTATACAAGAGAATGGTGGTAGTGCTGGAATGGGCTTAGCTGGGACTATTCTGGCTGTTGCAGCTGGTAGTCTGATGGGAAATATGATAGGTAACGCGCTTATGAACAACAAGAACTTCTCTAAAAACTCCTCAACATCCAACAGAAGTGCCTATAGTCGCTCTGCTGCTGGCAAGGCTGCAAAAAGTGGCTCTAGTAAAAAGAGTTTTTTTGGTGGCAGTAGCTCAAAAACTTCAAGTTCTAAAAGTGGTGGATTTTTCGGTGGCTAGTATAAAAAATGGACTCTATGAGTTAGAAGAGGCAAAAGCCGAAGCCTACTATGAGGCTGCTAATGAGCTTTATGATATGTATGTTGAGGCAGTGGACCATATCATTGAAAATGATCTATTTTTTGATGTTGGCATACCTTTTAACCTTGTTGACGTCATTAAAAAATCTTGGGACAACGATGTACACTGGCATATATATGGCTCCTTTAGTTTCAGTGAAGACCTTAAACTACTAGGTTTTAATGCTGACTCGCCCTCTTACCTTTATGAGACAGCACTTGTACAGTATGAAACACTCAAAGAGAACGATATTGATGAAGAGGAGCAGTTTAATGAAGTCTATGAAAAGATAAGTGATAACTTTAAGCGTTTAATCACTCTCTTTGATGATACCTCCGAGTTTGACAATCGCTACGATGGTTGGAAGATCCTCTTCTCTTCACTCTCACAAAACCAAGAAGATGAAAGAGCTATTCAATTCTTACAACAGATGGCAGATGATGCTGGCTTTGAGACAGGCTTTGAGTACCTAGAAAATACTCAGCTTGGAGAAGATGGTGTGAGCGATAGTGAAGGGAACGAGTATGAGTACTGGTATAAGCACTACAAGTGGGAAGAGATGTCATACAACGAACCCGAACTACTCACGACACTTACAAACATCATGAATAATCAAAAAGCGATAATCTTAAACCCCGCATACACTGCTGTTTTTGAGGCTAAAGGCATTATAAAGGTTCTTAAAGAGCTATACCCAGACTCTCCATATTTAAGCACTCAAGAGAGTACAGAGTATCAAGCAAATGTATTCTTTGCTTATGAGGCTTGTGGTATCGGTTTTGTGAATGAAGAGAGTGAATTTATTGGACACACAATAGTTTAATCATTTTTTTGATGATTAAACTCTGGTACAATTTTCTTTAAGAGTTCTAATTGATTAGACGAGTTTAATAACTCCTCTATATCTCTATTTAACTCTGCTAAATCATAAGACGTTGGACTAGCCACGGTAATGGATTCATAATCCGTTGTAGCATCGCTATCCTCTATAAGTAGCTCTTCATAAAGTTTTTCACCGGGACGGAGACCTGAAAACTCGATTTTAATGTTTGCTTTACCACTCAACTCAATCATCTTCTGTGCTAAATCAACAATTTTTATAGGCTCTCCCATATCTAAAATAAAGATTTCACCTCCACTTCCAATAGCACCAGCCTGAAGTACCAACTCACAAGCTTCAGGAATAAGCATAAAGTAGCGTGTGATATCGGGGTGAGTAACAGTAATGTTTTCCCCTCTCTGGATTTGAGCTTTGAACTTTGGTATTACACTCCCACTTGAACCTAAAACATTTCCAAAACGCACAGCGACTATGTCAGTCCCTTTGCCATTTGAGTTCTGTGCATAAAGCTCACAGATTCGTTTTGTAGTGCCCATAACATTTGTGGGACGTACCGCCTTATCTGTTGAGATCATCACAAACTTCTCTACACCATGCTCAATGGAGATATCAATAATATTCTTCGTTCCTACAACATTGTTTAAAATCCCCTCATAAATATTATCTTCTACTAAAGGTACATGTTTGTATGCAGCTGCATGTATAACTATATCCGGGGAGTAGCGTTTAAAAGTCGACTCTATATGCTTCTTGTTTACAACACTCTGCATAACAGACACAGTCTCTGTTCTCTTGATCTCCTCTGTGATACTGTAAAGATTATACTCACTGTTATCGAGTAAAATAAGTGTTTTAGCCCCAAATATCTCACACTGACGACAGATCTCACTCCCTATACTTCCACCCGCACCAGTAACTAAAACAACTTTACCCTTTATAAACTTACCTATCATCTCTTTATCTAAATCTTTAGGGTGACGAGCAAGAAGATCCTCAACTGAAATATCTTTAATCTGGGCACCATAATCCCCATAATCACTCGCTACTTTTATAGATGTCACAGAGAGTTCTTTAAGTTGTCCATAAACTAAAGAGAGTTCCATTGACTCATCTACAATTGCAACATCTGACTCTATATGAAGTTTTGTAAACTCCTCAAAGGAGTAGACTTCAATGCCATTAAGTTTTCTTTTGTTGTGTTCGTCATTAATAATAGCCACTGGATAGTAGTCACTCTTGGATGTATTGATTGCACGCAGTATGTTGTTTGCACTATCTAGCTGTGCAATTATGATTGTACTTTTTCCATCGGCATTAAGTCTGTAAGTCTCAAGATAGAGTCGTTTACTCACTCTTAGAGCAAGTATAGTAAAAAATGAGATGAAAAACTCTATCGCTATGATAGACCTTGGGATAGTATAACCGCTTGTTCGCAGTATAT
>JAYEHI010000267.1:0-6478 GCA_034659455.1 Campylobacterota bacterium
GCTTTTGGTTCGATGTCAGGACGACTTACACCAATCGAGGCCATCTCTTTATGAAATGCAGCTGTGTAGAAGTCTGTAATCTCTTTTATATCCTTACCTTGCTCAAGAGCTTTTTTAATGATTTTGTCATCTATATCTGTGATGTTTCTCGCATAAGTTACATCGTAACCATTTGCTTTTAAAACGCAAGTAAGCAGGTCAAAAACTAAAGCTGATTTTGCATGACCTAAGTGAGCGTCATCATAAACCGTTGGGCCACAGACATAGAGTGATACTTTTCCTTCTTCGAGCGGTGTAAACTCGCGTTTTGTTTTTTGTACTGAATCGTAAATAAGCATTAATATTTTCCTAGTTTAGAAGTTTTTGTTATTTGAGTATTTGGCAAAGTGCGTCATTTATAACTGTAAGTTCTTTATCTGTTACTTGAGTTAACTTCTCTTTTACCCTTGTTTTTGAGAGTGCACGAATCTCATAGATACAAGCGTCACTATCTTTTTCTAGTTTGTCGCGTTTAGAGATATTGTATCTATAAGGCATAGCATTGGATTCTATTACAGTTGAGAGAGGTATTACTATAACGGTATTAAGTATCTCAATATCATCATCTGCACTCATGATGATAGATGGTCGAAGTTTTCCCATATCACCACCTTTAACAGGATTAAAGTTTACAAGACAGATATCTTTTTGTTTAAAGTCCATCATCAACTGCTCCATCACCAACAGGGTCTTTTTTATCTGCTTGAGAGATTCGTTTTAAAAGTTCTATTTTTCGTTTTCTCTCTAACTCAAGAGTAAACTTTTCAAACTCTTTTTTCAGAGATTTTGGTACGAAGTACCCTATCTCCTCTTTTTTACGACCATTCACAATCGTTACAATATCATCAATGTTAAAAAAAGTAGCGCTATCTCTAAGACTTGCTAATGTTATAGTATTCATACATATCCTTTTTACATTTTAGTTTGTAAGATTATTATAGCATATTATTAGGGTCAGGCACTTATGTAAACACTGACAAGCTCTTTAAAACTCAAAAGGAGAACTGCTAAGAGAGTTGAAGAGAAGAGTAAGTATATAAGCTTTTTTGAGCGAATAATATCTAAAAAGTTTTTTATTCCAAATACTTTAAGAGTTAAAATAAAACTTACAAACCCTCCAGTTGTACTAGCAAGTGCTAAACCACTTACTCCCATAGGGCTTATAAGTGAGAGAGCGATAACTATATATGTCACTAAAGAGTAGGTTGCTATCTTAGCGGCTTCTCCTTGCATCTCTTTGGCATAGAGCCAGAGGATGAAGAGTTTTTGGAGTCCAAAGGGGAGCAGACCTAACAGATACATTTGTAGAACGGCGGTTGTGTTTGCCGTATCTTCTGCACTAAAAGCACCGCGCTCAAAAAGTAGCCATGTGATCTCTCTTGAGAGAATGATACCGCCTATGGTACTTGCAGTGAGTAAAAAGGCTAAAAACCAAAATGCCTTACTCATAAAAGCCTTGGCTTGTTCTTCATCTTTGTTTCTTATGTATCTAGCCACTCTTGGAAAAAGGGCTATGGAGGTTGCGATGGCAAAGAGTGCTAGGGGGAGTTGAAAGATACGGTTCGCATAGTAGAGGTAGGAGATACTACCAGTGACTAAAAACGAGGCTAAAAATGTATCAAGAAACGCCGAGACCTGAGCTGTAGAGTTCCCCCACATCGCGGGAAAAAAGTTGTTTCTAAATTTTCTTGTATCTTTTTTTATAAGTCTGTTTTTAACTCTTAGGTATTTAAAACCACCATAGAGAAGTCTCATAAGTCCTAACTGTTTAAGAGCTATGATATGGGCTATGAGTTGGAGAATTCCACCGATAACTACACCATAACTAAGATAATAAACTATTTGAGCTTCTGTTTTTCCTTGAGATAGATAGAGAGCCCCTATGAGAGAGAGGTTTAAAAGAGCAGTTGCAAACGCCGTTGTAGCAAAGTGATGTTTGTATTGAAGCATCCCACTTAAAAATGTCATAGCAAAGACTAGGGGAAGGTACCAGAAGTTTATAGCTACATAGGGAGCTGCTATCTCAAGAGTCTCTCTAGTAAATCCAACCGCTATCGCTTTGGTGAAAAGCTCAGGAACTAAGTTGACGAGTAGAGTAATGATAAGTATGATGGAGAGAAAGACCAAAAAGATGTTAGCTGAAAATACCGCTTTATGAGAAGTTCTTGCAAAAGCGGGGATGAAAACTTGGGTAAATGCACCCTCGGCAAATATACGACGAAAAAGATTGGGGAGTTTAAAAGCGATGAAAAAAATATCGCTATAAACATTGGCACCAAGAGCCGATGCAGTTAACAGATCTCTGAAAAATCCTAAAATTCTTGATATTAAAATTCCAAAACTATTGGTAAATATTGCTTTAAACATGGGCTTCTTTGTGTAGATTTGTATAAGTTTTACATAATTTTAACAAATCTTAGGTTAAAATAACTTCTTAATAAAAAAATCTAGTTTAAGTAGTTGGTATATGGCATTATTTGGTTCTTCAGAAAAAAAACAATCTTTGGCTAAAACGGTCAGACCAACTGTCATTCGCACTCAAAACGTAGCAAAAGAACTATCACAGATAGCAAAAAGTTATGATGTAAAAGTTGATAGCTTGGATTTTAATCTTCTTGAAGTTCATACTTACACCCGTATGAACGATGGGACGAAAGAGACAGAGTGGGAAGCTGTTCACAATGATGAACTCTATGAGCTTGATGATAAAACTGCACTGCTAAACCCTCACTTTCAGTTAAAACAGACTTATGAGATAGAGATCTTCTCACCAACCAAAGAGACAAAAAAAGCATGCCCTAACTTTAAAGTAGCTGTTGGTGCTAATGCAACAAAATGTAAAGTGTATTTAAGTATCTCAGAGGGTTCTACCATACAATACTCTCCAGGATTAGAAGATAATTTACTAGAGCTGATAAACAAAAGAAAGATTAGAGCGGGTATCTTAATAAACATCTTTGATGAGATGTTAAAAGATGCAGTCTCTAAAATAACGGCTAAGGTTCGAGTTCAAGAGAAGTTGACATATGATAAAGCTCAAACCATCTTAATTGCCGAAGGCTTCGAACCAACTAAAACAACGGATGATAAAATTATTTTACACTATGAAGAGGAAGAGGAGGTCGATGAAAATGAAAAAGTCGATTATGCATCGCGTGGATTTATTAAAAGTGTAAAACAAGATGAGTTACTCATAGAGTACATAAAGCCAAAACTTGGAATCGCAGGGAGAAACTGTCGAGGGGAGTTTATGGCACCTACTGAACCTAAAATTAACAACGAAGTGACATTTGAAGCAGACGACACTATAGTTATCAAAGATAGTGAAGACTCTATAAGGTACATAGCAAATGAGAATGGTTACATCGCTTTTGAAGAAAACACCTACTTAATAAAGACGGATATGAATATAGGTCAGGTTAGTTTTAAAACTACAGGTTCTATAAAAAGTGGTGTTGATTCGGATGTCTCTTTAAACGTAAAAGAGGCAGACGCCATCAAAGACGCAATCGGAACCGGTATGGACGTTGAGGTAAGTGAGATAGATATAGAAGGAAATGTTGGCTCAAATGCTAAAGTGAAAGCACAAAGAGCCACTATAGGTGGACAAACACACAAAAATGCAACAATCATAGCAGATAAACTAGATATAAATGTCCATAAGGGTAAGGCTTATGGAAAGAGTATTAAAGTCACTAGACTAGAACATGGTGAAGTCAATGGTGATATAGTAGAAGTTATGCAGGCTTTAGGGGGAAAAATATCCGCTAAAGAGGTTGATATAGAGATCTGTGCCTCTCATGTGAATGCCTCAGCAACAAAACGCATAGAGATTCAAAGACTTCAGGGGAGTGAAAACACATTTACAATAGACCCTGTCCTAAAAAAAGCTGCCTCAAAAGGACTTGATAACAACAAAGAGATGATTGATGAGCTAGAGAAGGACATACGACAGCTTGTAAAAGATATCAAAAAGTATACATTACTCATTAAAGATGGAACAGCATCATTTCTTGATATCAAAAAACGATTGGTTCATTACAAAAAAAATGGCGTTAAGATGCCAGGCTCATTTGTAAAAAAATACAAACAGTTTACGCAGATGCAAGAGCATTTAAAAGAGCTAAAAACGCAACATGAAGTCAAAAAAGATCAATTAGTGTTGCATACAGCAAAAACTGGCTCATTTCAAGATAGTATCTTAGATGCTAGAGTGATAAACAGAGATAGGTGGGTAGGTTATAATGAGATCAGGTTTAAGCTCGTAGAGCCTCCCATGGAATTGATTTATAAACCAGCAGAGGGCTCAAAAGAGAAGATTTTTGGACTAGTGGAGATAGAAGAGGGTGAATTTGTGATTGAAGCGATGGATGAATGATAGTAGGAATAAATGGAAACATAGTTTATAAAGAACCATCGTTTGCACACATAGATGTACATGGATTAGTCTATGAAGTGTTTATCTCACTTCAAACATTTTCAGCACTGCCAAAAACAGAAGTCTCTCTGTTTACTACACAGGTGATAAGAGAGGATGCTTCGCTTCTTTTTGGTTTTATGGATATGGCTGAAAAAAAGATGTTTTTAAGACTGATCAAGATAAATGGTGTTGGACCTAAGGTCGCGATGGCGATATGTTCTACTTACACACCATCTCAGTTCGCTACAGTAATCAATAACAAAGACTTAAATGGAGTGAAGAAAGTACCGGGAATAGGACCAAAAAGTGCAGGACGCATACTTGTAGAACTTAATGGCTACTCAGAAGAAGTACTCGCATCTGGTGATACTCCTTCCGCGTCGCTGGCATTTAATCAAGCGACGGAAGCACTAGAGTCTTTAGGCTTCAAAAAAGACAAAATCAGTAAAGCATTAACAGCTTGTAGCGGTGAAGATACAGCCTCTCTTGTCAAAGATGCTCTAAAATTATTACAGACACTCTAAAAGGAAATATATTTGAAATTAACTATTTTATTTGGTGGAGCTAGTTTTGAACATGAGATTAGCATTGTAAGCGCGATAACGTTAAAAGATAAATTAGCAAGTTTTGATTTGAGCTTCATTTTTTGTGATGGGGACCATCGGTTTTATCTTATAGACGAAGCAAAGATGAAAGCGACTACCTTTAGCAAACAAGAGCATAAAAAGATGCCTGAGTTGACTTTAGAAGTTGGTGCATTTATGCAAAAAGGTCTCTTCTCAGCAAAACAGCATGCAGATACTGTACTTAATCTGATTCATGGTGGAGATGGTGAAGATGGAAGCATAGCCTCTCTACTAGACTTTTACAATATCAAATACATAGGACCTCGCAAAGAGGCATGTACCTTCTCTTATGATAAACGCTATACCAAGTACCTTTGTGAAGCGATAGGAGTTAAGAGTGTTGATTACGATGTAGTGACATCTAGCGATATGAAAAACATCACAGTTTCATACCCCATGATAATCAAGCCTGCTACTCTTGGTAGCTCTATCGGTGTGAGTATAGTTAAGGAAGAGTCAGAACTAGACTATGCTTTAGACATTGGTTTTGAGTATGACAGCGCTCTGTTGATTGAGCCTTTTATAGAGGGTGTCAAAGAGTATAACCTTGCAGGATACATGGCAGATGGAAAAATACACTTCTCTATAGTGGAAGAACCAAAAAAAGAGGAGTTTTTAGACTTTGAAAAAAAATATATGGATTTCTCAAGAAGTGAGCAGGTGTTAAAAGCTGATATAGATGAAGAACTTGTTGCAAAATTAAAAGCGAGTTTTGAAAAAGTCTATCGTGGTCTTTTTGAGGGAGCACTCATACGTTGTGACTTTTTTGTAGTAAATGGCGAAGTGCTTCTAAATGAGATAAACCCTATACCAGGCTCTATGGCAAACTATCTTTTTGAAGATTTCCCAGCATCACTAGAAGCTCTTGTGAACTCTCTTCCAAATCACAAAAGAGTAAAAGTCTCTTATGATTACATCCACTCCATCTCTCAAGCAAAAGGTAAATAATGGCAATAAAGTCTATCCAGTATAATCAACATACGTTTGATATAAGTTATGAAATACTTAATCCAGATGCAAAAGTTGACATCATTATACTACATGGTTGGGGAAGTGATAAAGGCTTGATGAAACAAACATTTTCACCCTTTATGGATAGTTTTAGACATATTTATATAGATCTTCCTGGTTTTGGAAAGTCAACTTGTTCAACAGCACTCAAAACATCAGATGTAGCACGAATAGTCGAACTCTTTATGATACACATAAATGCTTCTAAAGATATCATACTGGGGCACTCTTTTGGTGGAAAGGTAGGACTTTTACTTGAGCCTAGAGTTTTAGTTCTAGTCGCAAGTGCTGGTATCTATATACCAAAAGCTCTAAGCGTACGTCTTAAAATAGCAGCGACAAAAGTGTTTAACTTTTTTGGTCTGAGTAAGTTTCGCTCTCT
>JAYEHI010000268.1:0-6466 GCA_034659455.1 Campylobacterota bacterium
ATATCTATTCATAAGTGGCATTTTAGCAAAATAATTCTGAGCAAACTAACACTTCACTAACACTTCTATGTCAAACTACGGATACTAAAAGAGAAAAGGATTAGATTATGAAAGCAATTGTTTTAATATCATCTGTAGCTACAGCACTATTTATATCAGGTTGTGGAAGTGAGAGCATAGAGTCTGCACAAACACAAACGGCAATTACAACTGATATTACGGTTGAAAGGGGACCCGTTCTTATGGCGTCTGTTCGTGATGCAGATGGAAAAATTGGTATTAGTCAGGGGAATGGTGTTTACCGATTTACAAAACCATCATATCCTATTGAGAGCTTCGGTGGTTATATAGATATGGATAGAGATGGTAATGTAAGCGAAGGTGATGTTGAGATGAAGTACCTGCGTTTAAGAACAAACTCTGGAAATGTAATGACAATTGCTACTACTATGATTGAGAATAATGAAACACTAGATGTGCTTCTTGAAGATGGTTTTACGCAAGAGGAGCTTTTTGAACATAGACCATCAACAGACATCGACAATGCCGCATTGAGTGATGAGACATATAAGTATTGTGTTGAAAACAACATAACTGACCCAGCATCTTTAAGTGTGCTAGATATGGAAGTTTTAAGAGAGAGAATTAAAACTAGAAGAGACTTATACAATGATTCAGATAAAGATTCGCAAGAGTTAGAGTATGAACTTATCAATGATGAGCTTGAGATGGAAACTATACGCGATGAAGATGTGCCAGTCGTCGATTTTTCTCCCGATGAGAATATAATGAATGCCATTGCATTATCTGATTTGACACTAGAGCAAAAAACTAGTTTAGCCTATATGTGGGATGAGGAGCGTTTAGCAAGAGATACATACCTAGCTCTCAATGAGTTAACACCATCGCAAACTCTTTATAATATCGCTACAAATGCCGAGAGTCAACATGTAGAGTCAGTAGAAGATTTAATTCAAAGATATGATCTCAACATAATGAACCAAGACGACTTCAGTGGCGGTTACTCAGAAGATGCATTAGATGCAATCAAGGATAGAGAGTTTATAACACCAGAGCTGACAACTCTTTATGATGTACTTTACACAAAAGGTTCTCAGTCGCTTCAAGATGCTTTAGAGGTTGGATGTATGGTTGAGGTGACCGATATTAATGATTTAAATCAGGAGATAGTGACTGCTGGAGATGCCGAGGATTTAGTTATGTTATTTGAGAACCTTAGAAAAGGAAGCTACTCACACTACTGGGCATTTGACAAAGCACTCAAAAGCATAGGTGCAAGTGATGGCTGTTGTGTTGCTGGAGACGAGTACTGTAAAACTACAGAGGATTATCCTCAAAATACAAATGTTTTAGCCGGTTCTGGTGGTGGAGTTGGTGAGCAAAAAAGATTAGGGAAAAACTAAATAAAGCTTTATCATTGTATGATTTCAAAGAAGGCAAGGTTATGAAAACTCTATTAATAATTATAAATATTTCTGTTTTTGCCATTTCATCGTTAAATGGACAAGGGATTGATGCTCAGTTGCAGATGATACATGAGGCTTCGCCACAAGAGAGGGTTAAGATGATGAACGAACTCAAACGCCAGATTGTTCAGATGAATCAAAATGAGAGACTATCAGCGATAAGTAAGTTGCGTTTGGAGTTGAAATCTGAAGAACCAAGAGCTAAAGACATCAACAGAGCACAGTTTCAAAGCTCTAAAGAGATGCTCAATAATCAAACTCTTAACCAGAGTCAAGCCCTAAAACAGCAGATGTTTAGTGTGGGTCAAAAAGAGAGTGGCAAAATGAGAAATAGAGTTCAATAGTTGCTAAAAACTCTATTTCTAATGAGTATATTGGTTTTAAGAGTTGCTGCTTATGTCGATGAGGACATGGATGGAGTGGACGATAGCTATGATAGATGCTTGCAGACTCCATTTACAGACTTAGTCAATAGTGATGGCTGTAGTGTAGAGAGTTTAGTCTCCATGCATCACTATAGCCTTAAGACGGGAATGAGCTACTCAGATACGGATTATAATACACTCAGTAAAACAGACACAGTCGTATCTTCCATTGAGCTAGATTACTATTATAAAAACTTCTCTCTTGGGGTTAGCACATCGTATTATGCAAATGAGAGTGAGGAGTACTCGGGTTCAGGAATGAACGATAGTTTTCTTGGAGTTGGGTATAGTTTGAATCTTGAAAAGCTACTCTTAAATTTAGAGATGAGCATCATCCTACCAACGTATGAAACACCATATAACAACAACAATACTGACTACTCCTCCTCTTTAAGTGCGAGTTACTCCTTTGAAGAGTTAACACTTTTTGCAACCTATGGTTTCACTTTAGTAAATGATGATGATGTACAAAATATAGCTTCTTATCAAAATAGTAGTTATATCTCAGGAGGTCTTGGTTATTATCTTTCACCCAAACTCTATTTGAGTATTTCTTATAATGAATCGGATAGTATTTACAAAAATGTAACTAAGATAAACACGGCTTCACTCTACTCTTACTACTCCATAGATGAGAGACTCTTTGTAACAGTAAACTATGCATATGGATTAAGCGAGAGTGCGAGTGACAACTATATGGCGTTTAAGATAGGTTACTACTATTAGGGATAAGATGAAAAGAGCTATTTTACTTTTAGAAGATGATACTGAGCTTGGCGAGACGATACAAGAACTTTTAGAGGACGAAAACTATGAAGTTACACTTGTAGAAGATGGAAATGAAGCACTGGAACATTCATACGAGCGAAAATACGATCTCTATCTCTTTGACATAAATGTCCCTGAAATAGATGGCATAGAACTTTTGAAATCACTCAGAGAAGCGAATGATAAAACACCAGCAATTTTTATAAGTGCTTTAGTTGATATGGAGTCAATTTCCAAGGCATTTAAAGTTGGTGCGGACGACTATCTAAAGAAGCCGTTTTTTCCACAAGAGCTACTTATACGGGTTAATGCAAAGCTTACACAAAGGAACAAAAACATATGCTATAAAAATTTGGAGTATAATTTTCAGAAGAGGGTTTTGAAAAAAGATGGCGAAGTCGTCTCCATGGGAGAAGTACAAAATGCTCTTTTTGAGCTTTTTATAAGTAACATAGGCGATGTACTTGCCAAAGAAGTTCTTTTAGACTCTTTAGAACACCCCTCCTCTACTGCATTGAGAGTAGCCATAAATAAGCTCAAACAGAGATTAGATTTGGACATTAAGAATGTTCGTGGCATAGGATACACTCTTGAAAAAAGTTGAATTAGAATCATTTATTAAAAGCTTCTCTCTCTTTTTTACATCTATAAGCATATTAATAGCAGTCATCTATTTTATAAGTCACACAAAAGAGATTCAAAAACTAGACGATAAAATCTTTAGTGAAATGAGAATCTGTAGTTTTAATCTAGAGTGTGAAAAGTATAAAATAGATTTCGTCTCAAGTGAAGGTCGTGAACTATACAGACTTTATAAAAAAAGTGAAACTATTACATCATATTTTCCCATTCCAAACTCTACAAAAAACTTTTTAGAGTTCTCCTACTCAGATAGTAAATATAAAGAGGATTTAGCACAACTCGTTAATGAGTCGCTGGCTAGTTTTTTTTTAAGCCTAATAGTTGTTTTAATTCTCTCTGTATTCTTTTCGCTCTACACGCTTTATCCTTTAAGAAATGCCTTACGTTTGACTAGGGAGTTTGGTAAAGACATACTTCATGATTTTAATACACCGCTCTCTACACTAAGACTCAACATTGCTATGTTGTCTCAAGAAGACCAAGGGAATAAAAAAATTCTTAGGATGGAAAAAAGCATTCAAAACATACTTAATCTGCAAGCGAATCTTCGTGCTTATTTAGATGAAAATTCGTTAGATATGCAGAAGATGGAGTTAGGCGAGCTTATAGAGCAGAGAGTTGAGGTGGCTAAGATGAGTTATGAGAAGATTAAGTTCTACAATAGAGTAAAAGATGTAATAGTCTACTCAAACAAAGATGCTCTTATTCGGATACTGGACAATATCTTAAACAACGGAGCAAAATACAATAAAAAAGATGGAAGAGTGGACATATATATTGATGATGAAGAGAGAGTGTTGTCGATTCAAGATAGTGGCAGAGGTATTACGCATCCTGAGAGAGTTTTTGATCGTTTTTATAAAGAGCACGAGAGGGGCATTGGCATAGGACTTCATATTGTTAAAAAACTTTGTAACGAACTTGGGATGAAGGTTTGGGTAGAGTCCACAAAAGAGTCAGGCTCAACCTTTTATTTAAAAATTAAATAGTTGATATTGCATATTGTCATATATTTTTATTGGTGTTGTTAAATTAGTTACTATACTTCAATACAAAGGAGTATAAAGATGATACTGGGAAAATGCCCCTACTGTGAAGATGGACAGATAGAAGTAAGAGATAAAGAGGTAAGTGGGAAAAAAGTAAAACTTTATGCTTGTTCAAACGCCAACTGGAAAACCGAAGATGGCGAAATGTTTGAGCTAACAGAGAAGTCTACATGTGATTTTAAGATTTGGCAGAACTCTTTAGCGAAGTACGGAAAGTGGCTACAATACAAAGATATAAGAGCTTTGTTAAATGAGGAAGACGTTGAGGTTGAACTTTTGAGTAAAAAGTACGGTAAAAAAGTTTATTATACGAAACAGATAACCATAAATCAAGAGTATGGAGTCAGTGTAATCTGGAATTAATAAAACTTTTAAAATAATTTGGATATAATTCCCATCCGCTTTGCTGTTTTAACAAACAAGAGAGTATTTCTATCTTTATATATACTATATAGATAAAAGTATTGGCAAGTGACAATTTCCCTTGCCTACAAGCAGTGAAGATGTTTAAAAAAAGGACAACTTATGAAAGTAAGAGCTTCAGTAAAGAAGATGTGTGACGACTGTAAAGTTGTTAAAAGAAAAGGCATTGTAAGAGTAATCTGCAAAGTTAAAAAACATAAACAGAGACAAGGATAACCATGGCTCGTATATCTGGTGTTGATTTACCTAAAAAGAAAAGAATAGAGTACGGTTTAACGTACGTTTATGGTATTGGTCTTCATGCTTCTCGTCTTATATTAGATGCGACGGGAATAGACTATAATAAAAGAGTTTTCGAATTAAACGAAGCTGATGTTGCTGCAATAACTGCGGAAATCCGTGCAAACCATATGGTTGAAGGTGATTTACGTAAAAAAGTAGCTATGGATATTAAGGCACTTATGGATTTAGGTTCATACCGTGGTCTTCGTCACCGTCGTGGTCTTCCATGTCGTGGTCAAAAAACAAAGACAAATGCGCGTACTCGTAAGGGTAAACGTAAGACTGTCGGCGCAGCGTAAGGAATTAGATTATGGCAAAAAGAAAAGCTGTTAGAAAAAAAGTAGTAAAAAAGAATATTGCACGTGGTATCTGCCACATTGCTGCATCATTCAACAATACACTTGTAACAATTACAGATGAAATGGGTAACATGATTGCTTGGAGTTCTGCTGGTTCTTTAGGATTTAAAGGTTCTAAAAAATCTACTCCATTTGCTGCACAAGCTGCTGTTGAAGCTGCTGTAGAAAAAGCACAAATACATGGTATTAAAGAACTTGGTATAAAAGTTCAAGGTCCTGGTTCAGGTCGTGAGACTGCAGTTAAGGCTGTTGGTGCAATCGAAGGAATCCGTGTTACATTTATGAAAGATGTTACACCATTACCACACAACGGTTGTCGCGCGCCTAAGCGTCGTAGAGTTTAAGGAGATTACTGATGGCAAGATATAGAGGTCCAGTAGAAAAAATCGAAAGAAGATTTGGTGTAAGTCTTAACCTTAAAGGTGAGCGTCGTTTAGCAGGTAAGTCTGCATTAGAAAAAAGACCTTATGGTCCTGGTCAACATGGTCAGCGTCGTAAGAAAGTTTCTGAGTATGGTTTACAACTTAATGAGAAGCAAAAAGCGAAATTCATGTATGGTGTTTCTGAAAAAGGTTTCCGTGCTCTATTCGTTGAAGCAAAAAGAAGAAGTGGAAATACAGGTACAAACCTTATTACACTAATTGAGTCTAGACTTGATAATGTTGTTTACAGAATGGGGTTTGCATCTACTCGTAGATTCGCTCGTCAGTTAACAACTCACGGTCACATCCTTGTTGATGGTAAAAAACTTGATATTCCTTCTTACCGTGTTAAACCTGGTCAGAAAATTGAGATCAAAGAAGCTAGTAAAACTAATGCACAAGTTGTTCGTGCTATAGAACTTACTAACCAAACTGGTCTTGCTCCATGGGTTGATATCGATGCTGAGAAAGTGTTTGGTATATTTACTCGTTTACCAGAGCGTGATGAAGTTGTTATTCCAGTTGAAGAACGTTTAATCGTTGAGCTTTACTCTAAATAGTAATTAATAAAAAGGGCGTAATATATGAAAAAAATTAAAACTACTCCAC
>JAYEHI010000269.1:0-6343 GCA_034659455.1 Campylobacterota bacterium
CTCCATAAAAGGATCGGGATCAAACTCTTCCATATTGTAAACCCCACTGCCACTCCACTCACCCTCTAGCATCAGTTTAGCACCGATCATAGCAGGAACACCGGTTGTGTATGAGACTGCTTGAGACTTTACTTCTTTATAACATTTTTGATGATCACTTACTTGGTAGATGTAGATACGTTTACGTTCACCGTTTCTCATACCTGTAGCAACAACACCAATATTTGTTTTACCTTTTGTTCTTTTACCTAAGGTTGCAGGGTCAGGTAAAAGAGTTTTTAGTAGCTCGATAGGTATAATCTTTTGACCTTGATGCTCTATCTCTTTTATTCCAAGCATACCAACATTTTTAAGTACATGCATATGATCTAGATAAGCCTTTGTAAAAGTCATGTAAAACTTTATCTGCTTAAGCCCCTTAATGTTTTTGATCAAAGACTCCATCTCTTCATGGTACATCAAGTAAGAGTCGCGTTTACCTATTTCGGGATAATCCCACTCCTTCTTTAACTGTAGAGGTTCTGTCTCAAACCAGCGACCACCATCCCAGTACTTACCTTTAGCAGAGACTTCTCTAAGGTTTATCTCTGGGTTAAAGTTTGTTGCAAAGATGTATCCGTTGTCCCCATCATTACAGTCATATATATCTATAGTATCAATGGTATCAAAATAATGCTTTTGAGCAAAAGCACAAAAAACATTTGTTACACCAGGATCAAAGCCACTTCCTAAAAGCCCCATGATACCAGCTTCTTTAAACTTCTCATCTCTCTCCCACTGAAGCTTGTACTCAAACTTTGCTTCATCTGGGTGCTCATAGTTAGCTGTATCTAGATATGGCGTTTTAGTTTTGATACAAGCATCCATAATAGTTAAGTCTTGGTAAGGTAGTGCAACATTGATTACGATATCTGCACCTATTTTCTCTATAAGTGCTGCAACATCTTCAGTTTTGTCTGCATCAAGTTCTGTTACAAATATCTCAGCATCAGGAAGCTCTTTTTTTATCGTGATACAAGACTCTATTCTTCTACTTGCTAAAACAATACGACCAAAAGTTGCTGCATTTTGTACACACTTGTGTACAACTACTCGCCCTACTCCACCGGCACCTATTATTAATGTTGTTTTACTGTTTGGCATGTAGTGCCTCCTTGCTTTGTAGTTTTATTATTATCATCTAAAATTTTTCACCTAAATAAAGATATGCACTTACTTCTCCATCTATTGAGGATCCTAGTGCAAGATAGAGTGGTCCTAAAAGAGTATCAGCAGCCACATATATAGTTCCAGATTGCTTTAGACTACTGTATGTCATGGTATCGTCACTCTGCCAAGTGTTTCCAGCTTCTAATGAAAATCCAGCATATAAAGGGGCATTGAGAGTCCCAAAGAAACCACCATCTTTTATCTCATAAGTGTATCTGAGTACTCCTAATGCCATATGGTCGCCGTTAAAAGAGTATGGAGCATAACCAGAGAGATTAAAAAGCCCTCCTAAAGTAAAAGTTCCTGCTAATCTAGCAATGTCATCTTGTTTGTAGGTATTTCCATACTTTAGATACATTGTTATGTTGTTTGAGTAAAAACGAAAAGGTTTTTCTAAATCAAAGTAAATCTGTTCATAGTCATAGTCACTTCCCCAAGCGCTCATCTCTTTTGTCCATCTCAGTTCTGACTTAAGACCTACTTTTGGGAAGTTGACATTATCTAAGTTATCTATGTTTATAAGAGCAAAAATAGGTCTTGCTTGGTATCGGTAGTCTACATTTAGAGCTTGAACTCCTACATCATCTTTAAACATAGATGCTCCAATCTCAAACTCATAGTCTGTTGTTACATGAGCTCCTAAAACAAAACTTCCACCTAAACGACTCGAATATAACTCTTGGTTTCCAAAATCTCCCGAGGGAAAGATATCAGTAACAGACTCAGAGATGAGAGATGGTCTCATATAGTAGCGTTGCATAGTGTCAAAGGGTTGAAATAATTCTGTGTAGATTTTCTCTCTTCTTCCTATCTCAAAGTCACTTCTCCACTCTCCACCTAAAGAGTTCAGACCAAACATTGTATATCCTACTTTTAGTGAATACGAAGAGTGTCCTTGAAAATCATCTTCTAAACCTATTGAAAAACGCACTTCACCATGGTTGTCCCAACTAGGTGTTGTTCTGATAACTAAGCTATTTTTTCCATCTGTCGTTATAATCTCATAATCTACACTATCAAATATCATCATATTATAAAGATGTTGTAGGTCATGTCTTAGTACTTTTAGGTCAAGTTTTTGTCCTACTGCTTGATGAATTCGTTTTCGTATAGAATCGTCTGCTATATAAGTTGGATTGTCTATCTCTACAGAATTGATAGTTGGTGAGATATACTGGTGTTTTATGCGATGCTTCTTAGTATACTCTGCATACTCTTCATCACTCACACTTAAAATCTTCAAGGCTGGTAATCTTTTTTGAGTTATCTCTTCACCGTGTTTTATGATAGCTGCATACTTATCAGCATCAAGTCCACTAAAACCCTCTAAATCAGGAGTCAGTAAAATATCTTTGTCTGTGAGTGTAGTGATAGACTCATTTGCATTTTTTCTCATCAAAATATTTACAAGTTGTCCCATGACTACAAAGTATGAGTTTACATCCAGATCTTGCGAAAAGTTCTCACTCACATCAACAGCTATGATGATATCTGCACCCATATCTCTAGCTACCTGTATAGGAAAGTTATCACTTACTCCACCATCGACAAGATCTATACCGTTTATATTTATAGGTTGAAACCCACCAGGTATAGAACTAGAAGCATAGATGGCCTTTGCTAATGAACCTGACTTTAAAACAACCGCGTCTCCATTTTTGATGTTTGTCGCTACTGCTCTATAGGGAATACTTAACTTATCAAAATCCTTAATATCTTGGACATTTTGTGTAAGTTCTTGAAACTTTAGAAGCATAGGTTGGCGTTTTAAAACGCCAGTAGGTAAAACTAAATCATTTTGAGAGTTTATACCAAATCCTAGCCTTCCTTGATAAGTATAGTCTAAATCTTTTATCCTCATAGGAGTGTCAGGGCGATCAAAGTCAGCTCGAATATACTTCTTCCAGTCAGTAGTTGTAAGCATAGTAGATATATCATCAGGAGTCATTCCTGCTGAGTATAACCCACCAACAAAAGAACCCATACTAGTACCAACTATCATATCTACAGGAATGTTGTTCTCTTCTAAAACTTTTAAAACACCGACATGAGCACCACCTCTTGCCCCACCACCTGATAGAACAAGTGCGACTTTTGGTCTATCTTGTGCTAAGAGTCCTGAGAGTAAAAGAAGCAAGCTTAATAGTATTTTCATAGAGTGACCTAAACTAACTCAAACGCCACAGCTAAAACTGCAAGCCAGATAAGCGAAGTAAGAATCAGACTTATCAAAACTATGGTTGCACCGACATCTTTTGCTTGTTTAGCAAGTATATGGTAGTCTTGAGTAACCAAATCAACAACTCTTTCTATCGCACTATTAACAACTTCAGCAAGTATCGGAATAAAAAGTGATAAAAAAAGTATACTTGCTTGTGAAAAGCTTATTGGTAAAATCCAAGCGGTTATACCCATTACAAAGAACATTAGAAGTTGCCACTTAAATGAGGCCTCATTTTTTACGATATCTACAAAACCTTCAAGTGCATATACACCGTTACGAAATAGATTGTGTTTTGGCTTATTTAGTTTCATACTTGTCCTTCATTCTCTGAATAACTTCAGCTAACTCACCTGCTGTAGTCTCTCTACTAAGAGGTTCTCCATAGTAAAGAGTTATACGGCGGCGACTAAAAATAGACTTCTTATCATTTAAACGAACTCTTGAAAATATACTTCCAAAGATGCCGTCTATATATACGGGAATAATAACCCCATCATATTTACTTCCTATAAGTTCGTAACCACGATAAAATTTTCCTAGAGACTGAGTTCTACTTATCTCGCCCTCAGCAAATACTCCAACTACTTTCCCATCTTCTAAACGCACTCTAGCTTCAACAAAAGAGTCTTTAGAAGCCTTTGGTGAAACAGGTATAGCCTCACCTAGTTTACAGATTCCATTTATCAAACGCCAGTTGTAGATATCTTTGTCCATCATGTAGTTTATATGGCGTTTGAGTGGGAACTGTAACATAACCCAATCAACCCAACTGACATGATTACTAAGAAGAAGGACAGCCTTGTCCTTAGGAATGTTTTCTAAACCGACATAATGATACTTGTGTCTTGTACTCAACAGTATCTCTCCAACAGCTAAGAGAGTTTTAACTAGATGGCGTTTAAGTACAAGATAACTTAGTCCTAAACCAACTGCCCCCATAAGATAAAAGAGCACTTCCGTATTCATTCCATAGTATGCAAAAACAGTTGTCATCATCAAAAATGAAAACATAAATATATTTTGTACAAAGTTATTTCCAGCGAGGATAGTACCTAAGTGTACACGAGAAGATATCAATTGGATTCTTGCATTTAAAGGGACCATCAAGAAACCAGAAAAGATTCCAAAGAGTGTAAACATTACAGCGATAACAGGCATAGACTTCACAAATGGAATCATAAAAACAAGTAGTGTCAGTCCAAATGCACCTATACCTGTAAAACCAGTATGTATATAGTGCTTAGAAAACTTTGCAGTCATTATAGAACCAAGTACTATACCAACACCTGCAAGAGCCATAACACCCTGCACAAAAATCGTGTTTGTAACCCCTAAATCACTCTTGGCATACTCACCAAATATTGCAAGAACAACTTGAGATATAGACCAAAACAGACTTAGAGCTATAATAGACTCAAATATCTCTTTTTTTCTAGTAATAGTTTTCATGTTCTTACTAAGATATGCACCAGTCACATAACGTCTGAACTTGAACTTACGCTCACTCGCCTCTTTCATTTTGTTTGGTAGTTTACTTGCATAAAACCACTCGATAAGTGAACCTATAACAAGTAGCCATCCAGCAGGTGCAATAGCCATCAATATCTCAGAGGTATCTGTTAACTCATCACTATACATCCCCTCAAAGAGAACAGTATAAAAGATTATACCTCCAAGTATTGCTACTGTTGTAGCTGCTTGGATAGCTGCATTACCACTACTAATGTACTTCTCACCTACTAACTCTTTTATGTATCCATACTTAGCTGGACCATATATAGCACTCTGCATTGCAAGTAAAAAAGTAAGAGCAAACGCCACTACAAAAAGCCCATGATAGTAAGAGTAAGTTATACCTAAAGTAATAAAAACGGCAAAAACTGAGGAGTATTCCATGATTTTATTTTTAGGAAATCTATCTGCTAAAAAACCAGAAGGGGAAAAAACAAGTATAAAGGGAAGAAGGACAAGAGCATTAACTATAGCAGTCAGTACTACTTGTGTACTACCATCATAGACTTTGAAGATAGTATTTTGAATGATTATTTTATGGCCTAAGTCTGTAAAAGCATTTAAAAATATGACTACTATGTAGTTTATAACACCAACGATTTTATACATATTAGTCTTGTTCTATCTCTTCTGCAAGTGTTGTACTCCAACCTTCGTAAAAACCTTGACATGCTTTAACAGCTTCAAAAAGTTTAGAAACTTCTAAACGTATTGTTTCACTTGTTACATTATGCTCTTTAACTAGTGCAACACCATTTTCAAACTCATCACTACTAATCTCATCTTTAAAGGCATACCCTTCAAGCTCTAAGGTGTTTAAAAATCTATTTTTTTGAGTTGGAACTTCAAATGAGAGATAGTGTTCAACTGTGCGAACAACTTCTAAGTCATCATCCTCTTCTTCGAGCATAAAGATGATTTTTTCACTCTGTATGTGGCACTCTTCTAACTCAGTAGGTACTAAGTTTTTATGGTGAAAGTCCCATTTTGCATCACGAACAACACTACTCTCATAAACATAGTTACTCGGTTTTAAGATTTGTGCAACTGTAGTATCTAAAGATTTTGAATCTTGGGCATAAAAATAGATCTCACTCCAGCCATCAACTATACGAGTACCAACATACTTCACTCTGTTCTCATTTTCAAGTGCAATGATAAGAGCCTCTTTTGTTTCTAAGAACTCTTCATATCCTGCTATCTGCTCATCTGCACCGTCGAACTTTATAAAGACACTAAATAACCATGGATTGTTACTACTAAAGCCAAAGGCATTCATATCAACTTCTATACTTATTAGTGTGTCGTCTTCTAGTCTTTGAAAAAAATCTCTCATATTCTCTCTATTTATTAAAGTTATAGATTATATCTACTAAGGGATGAGAAGTATATTAAATA
>JAYEHI010000270.1:0-6280 GCA_034659455.1 Campylobacterota bacterium
AGTAAACATTCCTATCGCTCATCACGATGGAAACTACTTTATCGATGAAGATGGCTTGAAAGAACTTCAAGCAAACAATCAAATACTCTTAACTTATTCTGATGAAAATGGAAACATTAAGAACCCTAACGGTAGCATTGACTCCATCGCTGGCGTTTGTAACAAAGAAAAAAATGTATTTGGACTTATGCCTCACCCTGAACGTGCAATGGAAACAATACTTGGTTCTAATGATGGTGTAAAAATGCTTCAGGGGTTTCTAGAAGTATAATGAGATTTACATTACTCTTTTTTTTACTTATATCATCGCTCTACGCCAACAAAGTTATCTACTTTAGTTATGATGAAGTTCCTCAAAGAGTAATCAAAGGGGAGATATTTTCCCTAACCCTTAAAACTCTCTCGACTGTAAAAGATTTTGACAATATTGATTACGATTTCTCCAACCATTATGGTCTTGAGATACTCACAGAATCTCCCCAGAGAGAGAAAAAGGGAAAGTACTTTTATGATACATTTTATCTCCTAACTACCAAAAGTCAAGCTAAACTACCTGACGTAAGAGCAACACTCATCGCCTCACAAGAGTACAACTCTACAGTTGTTCATGGCGAGAAATTAAATGTCATCACTCTCAACCCAAAAGCAAATTTCTCTAACGTTATAGCAAACAAGTTTGAACTTTTAGAGTATAAAACAACCTCTTTTGACAAAGAGCACAACATTATAGTCTTTGTAGCGATGGCGAACAACTCAAGCATTAACGATATTAAGTTTAAAAATGTCTATAAACAAGGCATAGAGTCAATTAACGACTCTTTTGTTGAAGCTAAAGTAACTTACTTTCTAGTCATTGATAAAAGGATAGAGAACTTCTCATTTTCTTACTTCAACCTTTTAGAAAACAGATACAATTCAATAACAATTCCAATTGTAGTAGATGAAGATAGTGTCACTACACAGAGTGATCTAAAACCTAAAGACCAATCTCGTCAAAGACTAAAGATGAGCATTGCAGCGGCCATTACTTTTCTAGCACTTGTGTTTTTAGTCATAAGAAAAAAATATATTTATTTGCTCTTTTTACTACTGCCAATAGCATATATAGCATACCTCGCTATTCCCGATCAAGAAGTATGCATAAAAGAAGGAGCTCAAATTCGTCTTCTTCCTGTAGAAAATGGAACTATATTTGAGACTACGTCTTCAAAACAGCGACTTCTTAAAGAGGGACAAGTTCAAGATTTTATCAAAGTCAAACTTAAAAATGAAAGAATAGGATGGATAAAGAATGAAGATATTTGCTCATTTTAACTGGTTAATATCTACTGCTATCATCTTTATTGCCATAGCACTCTCGATTATACTATTTCCTTTACTTCCAAGACCCTACCCTAGAAAAATATCATCTTGGTTTATTCGCTATCTTACTTTTTTCTCCACTACGATTAAAGGTGAAGAGGACCCTGATGCACAGATGTTCCTTGTGAATCATCAGAGCGATATGGACATAGGTGTGGTAGAGACAAGTACAAAAAAAGATCTCGCTTGGGTTGCTAAAAAAGCTCTTTTTGATGTTCCATTTTTTGGACTAGCAATGAGTCTTCCCGAAGATATAGAGATAGAACGAGAGAGTAAAACATCTCTCGTTAAACTACTTAGAGCCACTAAAGATAGACTTAATAAAAAAAGAACTATCACCATGTTCCCAGAAGGAACTCGTTCTAAACATGGCAGAATGCTTCCATTTAAATCAGGAGCAAAATTCGTAGCCGACAAGTACAAACTCAAAGTGCAACCAATAGTACTAGTTGATACTCTTGGCTGTTATAATATTAAAAAATTTTACTACTCCCCAAAAAACATAACGGTAGTGTTTCTGGAACCTTTTATCGCAGATAAAAATGATCCAAACTGGCTAAATGAGTTGAAAATTAAAATGCAAAAGGTATATGATCATGAGTTGGCAAACAATACTCGCAATAGGTAGTGGTGGATTTCTTGGTGCGATACTTCGCGCCTACCTCAATGGGGTTATCAACTCCAGAGTAGATCATGCACTTCCCTTTGGCACACTTGGAGTTAACCTTCTTGGTAGTTTTATTATGGGCTCTCTTTTTGCGTACTTTATGTATACCAATCTTCTCTCAGTACATATGAAATCATTTCTCACTACAGGCTTACTTGGAGCACTGACAACCTACTCTACGTTTGCGATGGAGACCTTTTGGCTTCTAGAGGGTGGTAGCTTGCTTTTAGCGGCAACAAATATGGCACTGAATGTTTTTGGAACCGTTTTTATGGCGGGCAGTGGCTTTTACTTAGTAAATACTCTTTTTAAATCTCAATAACTTCATCTGCGCACCAAGAGGCAAGCTCGATATCATGAGTTATAAGAAGCATTGCCATTGAGTCTAAATGTTTCATCAACATACTCATCACCTCTAACTGAATCACGTTGTCAAGTGCTGATGTTGGTTCATCTAAAAGTAGAACATCTGGTTTCATAAGCATAGCGCGAAGAATGGAAGTGCGTTGGAGCTGTCCACCTGAGAGTTCATGTGGTAGCTTTAAAAGTAGCTCATACTCTAAGTTTAGTACCTCTAAGTACTCTTCTATCTCTTTAGTGTCAACTACGTCTTTTATTTGATTTAAGAGTGTATAACTTGGATGAAAAGAGCTGTAAGGATCTTGAAATACCTGTGTGCATTCAGCACTCTTTATGGTTCCGCTAAGGGGTTTTATATTCTTTAAAATAAGTTCAAAAAGTGTACTTTTTCCAGCACCACTCTCCCCTACTATGGCTTTTAATTCACCCTTTTTTAAAGAAAGAGAAAAGTTATCTAAAAGTAATTTATCTTTTGAGTAACCAAAAGATAAGTTTTTAATCTCTAAGAGAGACATAGGCTTTTGTCAACTCTTTATAAAGAAGTTCTGGCTTAATATCACCATTTTCTTCCCAGATACGTTTCATTACAACATTGTCCTCTTCACCGTTCCATACTTTAATGTATGAGCCATCTTTGTAGCCGTTATCTTGGCGGAACTGGTTGAGTATGTTTTTTCCAACATAGAGGCGATAGAGCGTTTCTAAATCTAAACCACTCATAATCACCAAATCGAAAAAATCCTCAATGAGAGACTCTATCTCCAAATCGCTCTTTGAAATTGCTAGACGGATTAGAGATTCAACCTTTTCTATCACTTCGTTTTGCGGTGCAAAATTCTCAGATCTAGCGTCTATTTGCGAGAATGACTCTAGCTGTGATATGTTTATAGCTAAATCTTCGATACCGCCTTTCATCATTTGTGCATAGTTTTCTATAGCCAAACTCATTATAAAATGCCATACATCTACAACTTCTATCTGATGGTTTTGCCAATCTGGATCTGCGTCTATGGCTTTCCAATGCTTCCAAGAAAAGCTATCAACCATCTCAGCACACTCCATGTAAATGCAGCGTTTCCAGTTAATGGCTTTACCATTTTTCGTCACTCCCTTAACCCAATCTTCACCATTGGTAGCATCGTTTAGTTGGTTTTGAAGTTGAAGCATTAATAATATTTTGTCCATATTTCATTCTCTTTTAATTTTGTTTTTTTATTGTATCCAAATATGATAAAATTGTGTTTATGAAAAGAATCAATTGTAGAAGATGCCAGCACTATTTTGTTACATGGGAAGCGCAAAAACCACACGGTTGCAAAGCCTATGGTTTTAAATCACTTCAGATGCCCTCCATGGTTGTATTTCAAAGTAGTGGCATGGATTGCAGTATGTTTATAGAAAAACCTATGGCCAAATAATTTTTTTTCCAAAGCCCAGTCTATTATCTGTCATCTTTAAATAATCAACTTTTATTTGCCAAAAAGTTGGCTTCAAAGCTAAAGCATAAGGGAACTTTTTAAAATAGAGATTCTTAAGCATTTTATCTTCTAAAGAGAAAAATTCGCCACGAAACTGTAGACCTTTAATTTCGCCAACTTTATGAGTCTCTAGCAGTATATTTCCAGCAATTTTTGAGTTTTTGTTTATGTGCTGAATATGCATCGTTTTTTCATCGCTTGCGACAACAAAAGAGAGACTCTTCTTATCATAAACATAAAAAAGAGAGCATACACTCAGTTCATCATTGTAAGTCGTTGCTAAACTCAGAACATGATGCTCAACTATAAATGCAGCTATCTTTTCTAGTTCTTGACTCATCTAAAATTTATTAAGAAAATTCTCTAATGCTTCAGCATCATTTATAGAGCGCTTCTCAAGCATCATTATCGCTATATCATCTGCTGCAAGCGAGTCGTAAATCTCTATTGGATCATTTGCATTGTAATACGCTTTCATAAACTCAAGGAGTATCTCAAAGTTATCGTTTCTTACACTCGTTTTTTTATGCTCTTTATACTCATCCCAGTCAATTCTAATCAAAGCTCTTCCTTTTATTTTCAAGAGCATTACGAAGTCTCTTGATAATTTCTAACATTTTAGCAGACGAGACTGCAAAATTCAAGCGCATAAAGCCACTTCCCTCTCTACCAAAACTAAGTCCCGCATTTAAACCAAGTCTCGCCTCTTTTATAAAAAACTCTCGTAACTGTTTGTCTTTTAGCCCCATCTCTCTACAATCAAGCCATGCTAAGTAAGTCCCTTCAATGGGAGTCACCTTGATAAATTCAGGGTACTCCTCACAGAGTGCTTGGAGGCTTCTATAGTTACTATAGAGATGGTTTTTTAAATCTTCAATCCACTCTTTTCCATGAAGGTAGGCACTCTCAAATGCCACATGAGAGAGTACTGCACCTTGCGCAAAATGAACTCTATCATAAGCCTTTTTAAACTTCTTTTTGAGTTCTTCATTTGGCACGGCGATGCTACTCATAGCAAAACCAGCCATATTAAAACTTTTCCCAACACCAATAGCTGTTAGTGTTATCTCTCTTGCCTTGGCGTTTATAGATGCAAACGGAATATGTTTGTTAGGTGCATAAACCAAATCAGAGTGGATTTCATCTGCAAATACCATAATGTTGTTTTCAATGCAGACTTCTAAAATCTCTTCTAACTCCTCTCGTCTCCAAACACGACCAACGGGATTGTGTGGCGAACATAAAAGAAGGAGTTTCGTTTTTGAGTCTATCTTTGACTTTAAGTCTTCTATGTCAAAGGTATAAGTTCCATCTTCTCTTTGAGCAAGTGGGTTTTTTACAAACTCCCTCTCAAGGTTTAAGAGAGTGTGAAAAAATGGAGAGTAGACTGGGGTTTGGGCTATAACGCCATCGCCCTTGGAAGTAAAAGCTTCTATAGCTACACTCATGGATGCTACGACTGAGTGAGAGTAAAACATATCTTCTCTCTCAAATGTCACACCATGCTCTTTTCTCATCCACTCCAACTGAGCTTCATAAGCGGAATCTGGCACCTCCTCATAGCCAACTATAGGATGTTTTAAACGCTGAGCCACTGCGTCAAGAACAAAGTCTGGAGTATCTATGTCCATATCAGCAACCCAGACTGGTTCCACGTCCGTAGTACCAAAGAGCTCTTCTCTTAGAGTGTATTTCTCTGCATTTGTATCTTTACGACAGGCACTTGTAGAGAAGTCGTAACTCATCTCTTTTTCCAAACACTCACATGTGAAATAGTATGCTGATACTTACGAGCTGTCTCTTTAATAACAAACTCTAAGTCTTGTGTATCAACTAGTTCAAACTTAGTATCAAGAGCTTTTGTTAAAGAGTCTATAGTCTTCACAGCGTTACCATTTTCGTCTGAATAACCTCCAAGCCAAAACTCTTTTTCTGTAGAACTCTCTTGCCAAGTGTATGGTGAAGTGATAACTAATATACCATCATCATTTAGACGCTCATCTATAGTGTCTAAAAAGAGTCTTGGATTGTAGAGTCTATCTATAAGGTTTGTTGCCATTATAAGGTCATATCCTTGAAAATTTGGTTTTAAGTTACAAGCGTCTCCTTGCCAAAATGAGACTTTATCTTTTAGCTCTTCATAGCCCAACTCTTCAATAGTCACTCTCTTGTTTTGGCTGATATCACCCTCTTCTTTTGTACTAAATGCCACATAACCTTCATCTTTTAGCTTTGCGCCTACTTGAACAAAACGCACAGAAAAATCTATACCCTCCACCTCATCAAAACTCTTAGCCAGTTCGTATGTCGCTCGTCCCGTAGCACAACCAAGGTCAAGTGCTTTCGTTTTGTTGTTAGCAAAGCTTGAAGCAAGTTTTGCTGTGCTTATTGCAAAGTTTTCTACTCCAAAGTG
>JAYEHI010000271.1:0-3701 GCA_034659455.1 Campylobacterota bacterium
AAATACATACTCTGGGTAAGTACCACTTAATGAGTTCCAGCTTGTCTCAGATAAGAAAAGATTTCCAAATCCACCTATAAAGCTCTGTAGTGAACCACCATCACCAAACGCCATTGAATAACCAGCTGCTATCCAAGCGATAAATGCAACAACGAATGCTCCTACAACCATTGCGTATGTGTTAAGAACATTTTTACTTCTTGTCATACCTGCATAAAATAGTGCAAGTCCTGCGGGTGTCATTAGTAATACTAATGCGGTTGAAACCATCATCCACGCAGTATCTCCAGTATCTAGTGTATCCTCAGCCAGTGCTAAAGATGGTAAAGCTAGTATCAATGCTATAAGCCATTTCTTCATGTGAATCCTTTTGTAATTATTTCAGGAAAATTATATTACAAAAGCTTCTCCCATATTTTCATATTCTGCTTAATTTTTAATCACTTCTGCTTTTAGTCTCAAATCTTCACAAATTAGAATTATTGCTATAATCTTAATCAACTTAAATATTTTCTTAATAGATATTTAGCTATTATGTATAGATTATATTTTAAATAATAGGTGTTTAAATGAGCGACTTGCTAAATAACGACGACATAGAAACAATTAATATAGAAACGACTCTTCAAAACTCTTATCTTGACTACTCAATGAGTGTTATTGTTGGTCGTGCCTTACCGGATGTTAGAGATGGGCTTAAACCAGTTCACAGACGTATCTTATATGCTATGGATAAACTCAGTCTATCTCATGGTTCAAAGTATAAAAAATCAGCACGTATCGTTGGTGATGTAATTGGGCAGTATCACCCACATGGCGACACTGCCGTATATGATGCACTTGTACGTATGGCACAAGACTTCTCAATGAGAATGGAACTAGTCGATGGTCAAGGTAACTTCGGGTCTGTTGATGGTGACTCAGCTGCAGCGATGAGATATACAGAAGCACGTATGACAAAATATGCTGGTGAACTTCTAAAAGATTTAGACAAAAACACTGTAAATATGATAGAGAACTACGATGGCACCACAAAAGAGCCTGACGTAATGCCTACTCGTGTTCCAAACTTACTTATAAATGGCTCTTCGGGAATAGCGGTTGGTATGGCTACAAACATACCCCCTCATAACCCAAGTGAAATTATGTCGGGACTCAAAGCACTTCTAGAAAACCCAAACATTTCACTTGCTGAAATTATGCAACATATCAAAGCACCAGATTTTCCAACGGGCGGTATCATCTTTGGTAAAAAAGGAATCACAGAGGCTTATGAAACTGGTCGTGGTCGTATTAAGGTTCGTGCAAAAACACATATAGAACAGACTGCTAAAAAGGAGATTATCGTTATTGATGAGCTTCCTTACCAAGTAAATAAGTCTCGTCTTATTGAAAATATTGCTAATCTTGTAAAAGATAAAATGATTGATGGTGTTTCACTTATTCGCGATGAATCCGATCGTGAAGGTATGCGTGTAGTCATCGAACTCAAGCGCGATGCAATGAGCGAGATAGTTCTAAACAACCTCTTTAAACAGACAAGCATGCAGACTACATTTGGTATCATTATGCTATCTATATTAAATCAAGAGCCTAGAATCTTTGGTCTGATAGATATTTTAAAACACTTTATAAATCACCGTAAAACCGTAATCATTCGTCGTACTATATTTGATCTTGAAAAAGCAAAAGCTCGCGCTCACATCTTAGAAGGTCTCAAAAAGGCCATAGACATTATTGAAAAAGTCATCAAAACCATTCGAGCTTCTAGCAATGAAGAAGAGGCGAGAAACAACTTAGTGTCCGAATATAACTTTTCTGAGATTCAAGCCGCGAGTATCGTTGCTATGAGACTAGGACGATTAACAGGTCTTGAGATAGATAAAATCTTAGCCGAACTAGCTGAGCTTATGAAGCTTATCGAGTACTTAGAGTCTATTCTTAAAAGTGAAGAGGTACTCAAAGGCATTATTGCTGAGGAGTTTGATGAAGTAGCCGCAGTATACACTGACAAACGCCGTACTGATGTTGAAGATGATTATGATGACATCGACATAGAAGATCTCATTCCAAATGAGCCTATGGTGGTTACTATCACTCATAGAGGCTATATTAAGCGTGTTCCTCTTGCATCGTACGAAAAACAGAAACGTGGCGGTAAAGGTAAAACAGCCGTTACTACTTACGATGATGATTTTATAGAAAACTTCTTCACCTGCAACACTCACGATACTCTACTTTTTGTAACCGATCGCGGTCAACTCCACTGGCTTAAAGTGTATCGTATTCCAGAGGGAAGTAGAACGGCTAAAGGCAAGGCGGTAGTCAACCTTATAAATCTTGTAGCAGATGAAAAAATTCAGTCTATCATCCCTACCACTGACTTCAGTGAGGATAAAGGACTTGTTTTCTTTACGCAAAAAGGTGTTGTAAAGCGTACGAACCTTAGTGAATTCTCCAACATCAGAAGTAATGGTGTAAAAGCGATTGCACTTGATGATGACGACGCACTTATCACCGCTAAGATTGCCGATCAAGAGATTAAATACCTCTTCATTGTAACAAAAATGGCGCAGTGTATTAAGTTTGAGATAGAAAAAACTCGTGAGCAAGGTAGAAATACTCGTGGTGTTCGCGGTATTAAGTTTAAACATGAGGGTGATGAAGTCGTCGATGCTAATATCATTGCAAATGACGAGCAAGAGATTCTCATGATAGCAGAAAAAGGTATTGGTAAACGTACCGATGCTGGCGAGTATAGACTTACAAACCGTGGTGGTTCAGGTGTTATCGCTATGAAAATGACTGCTAAAACTGGTAAAAATATCGTAGGCTGTCTTATGGTTAACGAAGAGATGGACATGATGGCGCTGACAAAATCTGGAAAGATGATTCGCGTAGATATGCAGACTATCTCAAAATCTAGTAGAAACACATCTGGCGTTTATATAGTAAAAGGTGATGACGTTGCGAGCATATCCCGCTGTCCTAAAGTTGAAAAAGATGACGACGAAAACGAAGATGTTCAAGACACATTGATTTTGGAATAGTTATTGCTTTAGTTTCCATTAAGATAACATGGGGTAGAAAATACTCTCTTAAGGATACTTAATGAAATACTCATTATTAATAGCAGTGCTTATTGTTGCACTGCTACAAGCTTCAAAAGTGATGAATGAGAGCTCAACACCAACTGAAGTAATAGTGCCAACTGAAGTAACAGTTCAAGCCATTAGCTCAGATCCCTATATGGTTGATGTAGCATGTGAAGAAGAGGTACTCAAAGAGAACAAAAAGCTTCACATCAGCGTAGTAGGTCAAGGTGTAGCACCAATGCATACGTCATCACCAGCACAAGCTTACGCGTTAGCCAAGCGTGCAGCGGTTGCGGATGCTTATAGACTTATAGCTGAAAAAGTAAAAGGTGTTCGTATTGATGGGCAAGATCTTATCAAGAACATGATGGTCAAGCGCTCTACCGTAAGAACATCTGTCGCCGCTATGGTTAGAAACTCAAATATTGTTGAAACTACTTATAAAGAGGGTCTATGCGAAGTCGAGATGGAAATAGTTATTTCTCATGCTCAATTCCAGTAGTCCTACTCCTACTACTCACTCCATTCGCACTCATAGCGGATGAGTACCTTATATCTTATAGATACTTAGTCAAAAATGCCACTCTTTACAATGAAACTCTGCAG
>JAYEHI010000271.1:3801-6179 GCA_034659455.1 Campylobacterota bacterium
GAAGATAAGATTCAGTCCGCACAGAAGTCCGTACCCAAAGTAAAAAAAACAACAACGCAGTTCCTTGGCAAGTCTGACGCTTTAGCTAAAGTTTTAAATATAGCGGACAAAGCCTCTAAAACTGATGCAAGTATCTTGCTTCTTGGTCAGAGTGGAGTGGGAAAAGAGGTCTTTGCATCTTATATTCATAAAAACTCCCCTCGTGTAAAGAAGCCTTTTGTCGCTATTAATATGGCAGCCATCCCAGACAACCTCATAGAGAGTGAACTTTTTGGATTTGAAAAAGGTGCGTTTACCGATGCGAGTGAAGCAAAAGCGGGACAGTTTGAACTTGCAAATGGAGGAACACTCTTTTTAGATGAGATAGGTGAGATGCCTTATGGTGTTCAAGCGAAACTTCTACGAGCTCTTCAAGAAAAAGAGGTACGTCGTCTTGGTTCTTCAAAAAGTATTAAAATTGACATTAGAGTAGTTTCAGCTACGAATGCCAACTTGACAAGCAAGATCAAAGATGGAGAGTTTAGAGAGGATTTATACTATCGTCTCAACACTATTCCTCTCCACATTCCCCCTCTCAAAGAGCGTAAAGATGAGATTCTTGATATTGCACTTGGAGTTTGTGAGCAGAACTGTCTCAAGTATGGATTTGACTTAAAAACATTTTCGGCAGAAGCTAAAAGCGAGCTTTTGGACTATGCTTGGCCTGGAAATATTCGAGAGCTTATTTCAGTAGTCGAGCGCTCAGTGATTTTAAGTGAAACTCAAGAGATACAAAAAGATGAACTCTTCTTGGAAGTTCGAAAATAAATTTAACATATAAATAGGAAATAAAATGAGTGAAAAGAGATACAATGTTGCAGTAGTTGGAGCCAATGGCGCAGTTGGAGAAGAGATACTCACAATACTCTCAGAAATAGACTTTCCACTAGAGAGGCTAATCCCTCTTGCGAGTGCAAGAAGTGTTGGAAAAAATGTAGAGTATAAGGGTGAAGAGTTACCAATAATCGAGTTAACACATGATGTTTTCAATGAGTATGGAATTGAGATAGCACTTTTTTCTGCTGGTGGTAGTGTCAGTGCTGAGTTTGCACCATCAGCAGTCAAAGCTGGAGCCGTTGTCATCGACAACACTTCTCACTTTAGAATGGATGAAAACACACCTCTTGTAGTGCCTGAAGTAAACCCTCAAGATATAGCAAAATGGAGACAGACAGGTATCATAGCAAATCCTAACTGTTCAACCATTCAGATGGTTCAAGCACTCAGACCTCTTGATGAAGCTTATGACCTAACTCGAGTAGATGTTAGTACATATCAAGCTACTTCTGGTGCTGGAAAATCTGCTATGGAAGAGTTAGTAAGTCAAATGCAAGACTTCTTCGCCTTTAAACTAGACGAATCAGAGCACAAAGCATTTAACCAGCAAATCGCTCTTAATGTTATTCCTCAGATAGATGTGTTCACTGAAAATGGTTACACAAAAGAGGAGATGAAAATGGTTAACGAGACTGTGAAAATTATGAACAAAGATGTAGCACTGAGTGCGACTTGTGTTCGTGTTCCAACTCTTCGTGGTCATGCAGAAGCACTTACTCTTACATTTGATAGTGAAGTAAACGCTGATGAAGCGAGAGAGATTCTAGCTAAAGCTCCTAATCTTGTTATCTTAGATAATCCAGATGAGGCTCTCTACCCTATGCCAGCAACCTGTGTAGATAAAAATGAAACATTTGTAGGTCGTATACGTAATGATGTATACGCTCCAAATATGCTTCACCTCTTTGTCGTTGCTGATAACCTTAGAGTTGGTGCTGCGACAAATGCTGTTCGTATCGCTCAAAAATGGATAGAGATGGAAGAGGAGAACTAAAATGGAAAAAATATTTGAAAGTAGCCTTTGGGCATCTCGTTTTATGGTTATCATGGCTGTTGTTTTTGGTCTTGTAGGAGCTATTGTTCTTTTTATTGTAGCCTCTTTTGACATCTATGAAACAGCAAAGTTTGTTATAAATACTTACCTTCACCATGCACACCCTGAAAACTTCCATGAAGATGTAGTTGGTGGAATCATCGGTGCAGTTGACCTCTATCTTATCGGTGTAGTTATGCTTCTTTTCTCTTTTGGTCTTTATGAGCTTTTTATCTCGGAGATAGATACGGCAAAAGATGAGGATGGCACAGGTAACAAAATCCTCACTATCCACTCACTTGACCAACTCAAAGACAAAATCTCAAAAGTAATCGTAATGGTTCTTGTTGTTGGATTTTTTCAAAAGGTTGGGCATACGACATATACAGGTGCACTAGATATGCTCTATTTTGCACTCTCTATCACTGCCGTTGCAGTCGGTTTATACTTTTTAGGTAAAGTCGGAAAA
>JAYEHI010000272.1:0-5986 GCA_034659455.1 Campylobacterota bacterium
CTTAGTTTTCAATGATCTCAAACTTTCTAGTAGGCTTAAACATTAAGCTTCCTGACTCCTTTTAAACAAGGTGTCTCTGTTTGTGGATGGGAATTATAGGGGGTTGATGCTTAGAAGAAGCTTAAGGTTTGGGGAGGGTTGCGGTTTTTCTTCAAATTTGTTGGAATTTCCTCTTTTTTTATAAAATTGAAGCATATCCTGTTTCTGCTCTAATTCTTACTACAGCAGTTTGGCTACCATTTGAAAGTGTTATATCACAGTTGTCTTGTAATAAGTTATTACTTTCATATGGTATTGTATTACCTGATGTACCCGAACCACCCAATTTACCTATAATAGGTCTTCCAAGGTAATCAAATGCTAGTCGATGACTTCCTGATACTTTACACTCATCATTAAAGGTCAATGATGTTATACCATAACTCATTCCTAAGTTTAACTTTTTCATACCTTCGAACTCATCTTCTGTAATATTTAATTTATTATTACTTCCAGCATATCCACCAGTCATTATTTGACTTGTATTTTCTGGATTTTTTGCAACTTCATCAAAATCTGCATCACCTGTACTAGCATTTATAGAATCAGAATAAATAGTATATGCTATTTTATGATTTGAAGATACAGTTGTGGGAGAAGAAACTGAAACAAAGGCTATTTGCCATCTCTTGCGAAACCATAAATTTCCTTCCATGTATTTATCATTAACTATAGCTAAATGTTGTGTATATCTAATATGAGACAAAAGTTGTATTGCTGCTTCTTGTACCGGGTTAGTTCTTGTGTTAGGGATAATAGTTACAGCCAATATCCCAATAACAACTATTGCGAATACTAACTCTATCATTGAGAATGCTTTTTTCATAGATAAAGTATAACTAAAAAAAGTAGAATTTAAAAGTTTTAATTTATAAAGAGTGACTAAAGAGCAAAAGCTCTTTAGTTATATAGTAAATATACCTATATTTTTATATAAAATAATATAGTTTTTTCTGCTGTGACATTTAAATCTTGTCAGCTACAGGAACATCGTAAAGAATATCATCCATTGGATGTCTATACATTGGCATTGCAAGACGTTTTTCATCAAGAATATGACCGATGAAACCTATTGAACGACCAACAATGAAGAATGCATTAAGAGTACCAGAAGCGATAAACTCATTAATCTCTTCTTCAGAATAGCCTAAAGCTCTCCACATATCTACCATTAAGATACCAATAGTACCATCAACATTTAAGATAAGGTTCTCTTTTTTAGATGTAGTAAGAGCCTCAACAGTTCTTGCATAGTCTAAAAGCGGAGTTGATGGAAAGTGCTCTGCTGCATAGTCCATTAAACCTTTAACACGTAAATCTGGGTTCTTAAGAGATTTAATACGGTGCCCAATACCTGGAATTGGAATACCCTCTTTTTTCATATGACCTAAGAACTCTTTTGGGTTAAGACCGTTATCATCAGCATATTTGAAGTGTTCAGCTGCACCATCAATAGCACCACCAAAACGTGGACCGATAGTTAATAGACCTGTTACTAGAGACTCAACAACTGATTTACCTGCACGAGCAGTTACTTTTGCATTGTGAGCACCAGAAACAGCTGGACCATGATCAGCAACAGTTTTCATCACAGTCTCAATAAAGTCTGTAGCCCATTTTGGATACTGTTTTTTAAACCATAGAAGTGATACAACATCACCGATACCTTTACCAGTATCTGGAGTAGCAACTGAAGAGATTGGGAAACCTGCATAAGTAGCTTCGTCACCACGATCATCAGAGATAGTACAGATAAACTGCTTACTTCTTCTAGTCGTAGGCACTGTACTCATTGCTGGCTCTGGAATATCAGCAAGATTTAATGATTCAAAAACCTCTTTAATCTTAGCTGGTAAGTCATTGAATGTAGCAGGTACATGAATACCAGCTTCAGCCATTGCTTTATTTTTATACTCAGCTGTTTCAGAATCAGCATTTGCAGAAGCACCTGCATGACCAAACTGAACACCAGAATCATAATACTTAGCAATTGTACCGATACACCATGCAATAACAGGTTTAGTAATAGCACCAGATTTGATAGCTTCAATCACTTTATACTCTTCAGTACCACCAACTTCACCTAGTAAAATCATGTATTTCACATCTGGATTTTTTTCCATTCTTAACATGTTGTCAATGAAAACTGAACCAACAAAGCGGTCACCACCGATAGCAACACCCTCAGCAATACCATCAGCATTTAAAGAGATGATGTTTGAAAGTTCATTAAATAGACCACCAGAACGAGTAACAAGTCCACAAGAACCAGCACGGTGTAATTTAGATCTAACGATATTAGAGATAGTACCACCAATATTTGCTACTTTGAATGCACCCGGAGTGATAGCACCAACAGTTGCAGGCCCAATAACTACTACATTTTTCTCACGAGCAGTTTGGTTCATTTTACGAGCAAGTCTCTCAGGAATACCCTCAGCAGTAATCATCATAGATGAAAAACCACCAATTTCTAAAGCTTCCATAGTTACATCGTAAGCTGTTCTAAAAGATGCAAAGTTTAAAAGAACATCAGCTTGAGGCTGAGCAGCTTTTGCATCTGCAGTCGTTTTGAAAAGTGGAATCATCACTTCATCTGGACCATAAAAGAACTTCTCAAATTTATTACCTGAAGTTGGAGCTACGATAGCTGCAACTGATGGTTTTTCTCTTTGGATAGTGTAGTCATAGTCTAACATTCTTTGGATAGCAGTTTTGTTGTTGTTCCAAAAAATTGCTTGTGTATCTTTAGTATATAATCTTTCCATTATTTCTCCTTACTTCTCTTCTAATGCCATACGTACGATATCAGTTACGTGAGTATCTGGACCATGTACGTCTATCCATAGACCTAATCTTTCAGCTGCTTCAGCGATGTCTTTTAAACCTTTCTCATAGTTAGGTCCACCACGACGAACATAAATTTTAAGATCTACTTCTTTCATCTTATCAGCATACTGTTCAAAAGCTTGAATGATACCTGTAAATGTTTTTGCAACATCAGTAAAGTTTGCAATAGCTCCACCAATAATCATGATTTTTCCACGACCTTGAGCATCTTTCTCTCTAGTCATTAAATCAAGTAGTGTTTCAGCATAGAATTTTGTTTCACCAGTAGTTGGACCACCTGAGTACTCACCATAGTTAGCAAGATCGTCGATTCCAGCCATATCAGCAATAGTGTCAGCATAAACAACTGAAGCACCACCACCAGCAACCATAGTCCAGATTCTAGCTTCTGGCTTTAGTAGAGTAAGTTTTAATGAAGCACCTGTTTTAGCGTCAGCTTCTTCAATAGCTTCAACTTCTGGAGACTTAGCTTCCATACCAAATGCAGTTGGGTACTCAACATCACCCCACTCATCTACCATCATAAAACCAGCAGTATCATCAAGTTTTGCAACCATATCTAGTAGTTCAACTTTGTTACCTTGCATAACGAAAGGATTAATTTCAAGATATGCGAAGTTTAACTCACGGTATGCTTTAAAGAAACCGATACAAAATTCAGCAAAATTAGCTTTATCTTTATCAGCTACATCTTTAGGAACATTTGCTCTTATTTTTTCAGCAATTTCATCTTCAGTTGCAGTAATTGGAAACGCTACTTCTGTAACTTTTTCATCCCAGTTCTCTTCAATAGCGATACCACCCTCTGCTGACATATATATAACGTCATCGTCACCTACACAAGTAGCAGAAACATAATACTCTTCAGCATCAGTATGTGGAGTAAATGGCTCAACGATAAAGTTAGTTAGCTTATCTACACTTGGTTCACCAGTAGGAGTATTACCATCAAATGAGAAATACACTTTTTGATCACCAGTAGACTTTTCATCTATCCAAGAAGCAGCTTTTGCTAAAGACACATCACCTGGTTTAGCGTCTCTAAAAAGAACTAAATCGTTCATACCACGCTTACCAAATAGCATATCCGGTTTTGCAACTAATGTTTTTTCATTTAACCAAGCTTTAGTTTTTGCAGCCTCGTTTAGTTCTGATCCACTTTGAACCATAACAGTCTCGTATGCATAAGTAAAGTCCGGAAAATACTTATCCCAGTGTTTTGCTAAGATTGACTTAGCATCATATTCGCGTATCGCTTTTTGAGCCATAGAAACTCCCTATTTTGATATTTAAGGATGATTTTAACATATTATTATTTATTAATTTCTTCAGTTTATAATTCATATTAAATTGCTTTATCAATTGTTTAGATTTGTAACATTAGCCCTGTATACAATTATATTTTTGTAACTTATTGTGACATTTGAACCTTTATTGTCCTTTATGTCATAGCTTTTTAAGCTATTGTCTTTACAATAATCGATTTCATAAAACTGAAGTCTTTTTTGCATCTTATTGTCTGTGTTTACACATTTAATTTCCATATTTTTCAACTCTCTTGCAAGCTCTTTAGCTATATGCATTTCATATGCAAAATGATGTTTTGGGTTATCAATAAAGAAGTATATTTCTTTATTAAATAGAACTATCAAGGTGTTTAATATTAAAAAAACAAATGATGCAACAAACGCTATTTTATATTTAATTCTAAATCTTTTTAGTCGTACTCTATAAGAATTAATAAATGACTCTCCAGCAAGAGGCAGTGCTATTATGAGATAAGGAGCAAAATCTTCTATAGCGATTCTTTGTCTAAACGACAAAAGTAATGAAATAACAAGTGTTGTAGTGGCAATATACCAAACCATACTTGTTTCTTGTGTTAAATACCTTCTATAGAGTGTATAAAAAAGATACACAAAAATTATCGGAGTAAATACAGCACTGTAAACCCCTATAGTATCTAAAAAGTGACCCTTGGGATAACCAAAGATATTAAATCCATAAAGCGAACTTGTCAATATATATAAACTCAAAACATACATTGATAAGAATAACTTTTTCTCTTTGAAGTAATATATACTTAGACCTAAAAATAAATAAGCAAATCCAATATCAATCAAAGAGAATATAAGCAATAAGAGATTGACAAAAAACTGTGGAACTTTCTCATGTAGATAGATAAAGAGTAGTAATCCAAAAATTATCATTCCAGCACTGTTAACAACTACCGCTGAACTTACAACCCCTGGTAGTAAAGCGTAAATAAGTGTAAGCCACAAACGATTTCTTTGAATTTTTATATATCGTTCAGAAATTAGGTATATTAATATTATGCTCATTAAATGAAAAAAGATCATTACAAAGCGCAACCCAAAGTCATTGTGACCAAATATCTCAAGTGAACTATTTATAAGTAACTGTAAAAAGGAGAATGAGCCATAAAGAAGCATAGCTTCTTCATAGGATATTGAGAGTTGAGAGATTTGAAAGAATAGAATAAATGCATTTACTCCTAAGATTAGAAATAAAACATACCGCGAAGTCATAACTTTAAAAAATTTCCAATTATCTCATGTCCATATTCACTCATTATCGACTCAGGATGGAACTGAACACCATAGATATCTCTATCTTTTATCTTTAATGCCATTATTTCATCGTCATCAGTGCTAACGGCCGTTGCTTCTATCTCCTCTGGTAATGTAGATTTATCAACTATAAGCGAGTGGTAGCGAGTTGCTGTAAATTCTAATGGAAGCTCTTTAAATATTACACAAGTAGATACTTGTTTCATCGTTGACGTTTTTCCATGCATCATATTTTTTGCACGTACAACATCTCCTCCAAAAACTTGAGCAATGCTCTGATGACCTAAGCATATCCCTAATATTGGAAGTTTATCTGCAAAATGTTTAATCGTTGAGAGTGTTACACCTGCTTCATCAGGAGAAGCAGGACCAGGAGAGATAATAATCTTTTGAGGATTAAGTTTTTGAATCTCCTCAACACTCATTTCATCGTTTCTGATTATTTTCAGATCAGCACCTAGTTCTCTACAGTACTGAACTATATTGTAAGTAAAACTATCATAGTT
>JAYEHI010000273.1:0-5973 GCA_034659455.1 Campylobacterota bacterium
TCTATTGGAAAAAGAAGCAATATCTTCATGTGCTTCAATTAAAATTTCAAGCTTATATTGCATCTAAATCTATACCCAGCATTTTGGCAGACTCTTCAAAAGAGATTGTTTTAGACCCTTCCCTCTCCTTAACAATATTATAAATCTCCATATGCTCCATATAGTCAAGGGCTTCTTGCATACGTTCATACTCTTCTATAGGTAAAACAACAGCTTCAAGCTTGTTGTTTTTAGAGATTACAAATCTATCTTTTGAGTAGCTTATCAAGTCATTTAAAACACCAGAAAAACCTCTTGCCATCTCACTTGCTGAAATTATTTCATCTCTTGTATATGCTATCATTATCATATCCTATTTTATGTATTATTTTACATATTATAGCACGTACTATTTCACTTCTCTCTTATATCATCAGTTCTTCTCTATTCAACTCTTCTATCCTTTTGTATTTTCTATTATAAACTCTCTCATATCTTGTGCATTTAATGGTTTTGAGTAGAGATAGCCTTGTATAAACTTACAGTTATTCTCTAGTAAAAACTCTTTTTGCTCGATAGTCTCTACACCTTCTGCAATCACTTTTAAGTTGAGAGTTTTACAAAGGCTGATGATAGTTTTACTTATCCCGCTATCTTCTGCATCTTGAGGCAAGTTGTCTATAAAAGATTTATCAATTTTCAGTTTATCTATAGGGAGTCTTTTAAGATAAGCAAGTGATGAGTAGCCTGTACCAAAATCATCAATGGCTATAGAGATTCCCATAGCACTAATCTCTTCTAAAATCTGTATAGATTTATCAGGGTTACTCATTATCTGACTCTCAGTCACTTCAAACTCTAGGTTTGAGTAACTGCACTCTTTAGACTCTTGAAAACTTCTCAACACTTCGATGAAGTCATCATCTTCAAGCTGTTTTACCGAGAGGTTTAAGGAGAGTTTCCCTGGATTTAAATCCTCTTTATACCATGCCTTGAGTTGAGCAAATGCCTTTTTCATAACTATTCTGTCAAGTTCGATTATCATACCTGTTACTTCTGCAAGTGGTATAAATCTATCTGGGTATATAAACCCTAAAGTCGGGTGATTCCATCTGACTAAGGCTTCCATACCAACAACTCTATTACTTATACCATTCATCTGTGGTTGATAGTAAACTTCAAACTGATCTGTTTGCAGAGCCTTTCTAAGTTCTGTCTCTAAAAAGACTCTATCTGTAGCTTTTTTTGTCAGCTTTTCATCGTAAAAGCAGTAGGTGTTTCTACCATTTTCTTTAGACTTATAGAGTGCTGCATCAGAGTTTTTAAGGAGTGTATCACTATCTTCACCATCATTAGGATACATTGATATACCTATACTCGTAGTTATATAAAGTATATTGTTCCCTACTGTAAATGGCTCTTTAACTATCATCATTAAATCATCTATTAGCTTAACGATACAAGCATTATCATCTACATCATTTAGAATGATTCCAAACTCATCACCTCCTAGTCTTGCTAGTGTATCTGAGTCTCTGATTTTTTTTCTTATTCTGCTTTTATACTCTACTAAAACTTTATCACCTATGATATGTCCGAGTGAGTCGTTTATCTCTTTGAAGTTATCTAAGTCTATAAAAAGTACAGCTACTCTATCTTGATGGCATTTAGCTAAAGAGGTAGCATGTGTTAATATATCTATAAAATATGTTCTATTTGGTAGACCTGTCAAAGTATCATGACTCGCTTGATAGAGTAACTTCTCTTTTTGTTTGGCAAGTTCTTCTAAACTGTTTTCTAAGTCAAACTGTGTCTTTTTTAGTTTAGTTATATCACGACCCGCACCAACTGTTCCTATGACTTTGCCATCTTTATCATAAAAAGGAGCCTTGTATACCTCTAAATAGAGTAACTCACCTTTGACATTTCCATACTCTTCAAACTTCATAGCTCTATTTTGTTCAATAACGTCAAAGTCGCTATTAAAACACAACTCTCCAAAGGTGTGCCAGTCCGGTTTGTCCTTATGTGCTTCTCTCTCACGAAGTGCAAAAAACACATCACCTTTTCCTATAGGTTCTTTTGTATCTTTTGCCATTAGTAGACCATCACAGATAGCCTGATTTGCATACAGGTATATGCCATCTATATCTTTCACCCATAACATATCAGGTAGATGTTGCGTTAAAAGATCAAGTAGACTAGAGTTGTGCTCTCGTAGTGTTTCAAGTTCAAATGCCATTTTGACTCCTTGCTATATGATATATTCTACACTAATTTACAACAAGAACTTCTTAGATTGACTCTCCTAGCAGTATATCTATGGATTCGTTACCATCTAAAGCTGCTAGTATCTTAGAATCAACTCTTATAGCTGAGTCTATCACTACATTATGTAGTTTTGAGACAATAGTAATACTCAGTGGACGGTTTCCTGGATTTTGTCTTATAAGTCCATAGAGAGTATCAAGAATTGTAGGATCAGCATCAAGTCTAACAGCAAGGTTTATTGGTTCAGGTGGTTTTTCCTGAATCTCTTTTTTAACCTTCTTAGTCTCGCGTTTAGCCTCTTTGAGCGTCATGATCTTTGATATACCTATACGAGGACCAAAGTCGGTGTGAGTTATCTTACCCTTAAACGCGATAGGCTCTTCTCTATCCATCTCTTCGAGTTTTTCTAACTTATCACTAAAGAGCATGATTTCCATATTTCCATGAAAATCCATAAGGTTCACGATACCAAACTGATTACCCTTTTTACTCATCTTGATGGTTATCTCTTCGACCTTACCGATAAAGATAGCCCAAGAACCATCTTTAGCACTCTCCAGCTCTGAAGAGAGTGTATAACTTAACTCATTCATCTCTTCACGAAACGAGTCCATAGGGTGACCCGATACATAAAACCCAAGAGTATCTTTTTCAAACTCTAAAATCTCTTTGAGCTCATACTCTTCGCTATTTTTAAGATGCAGTTCGACTGTAGTTATATCTTCATCATCACCAAAAAGACTTCCTACGGCATTTTTCTTCGCTTCACTTGCTTTCTTTGCAGTCTCTATTATAAGCTCTATCTGATCTAGAAGTGCTTTTCTTGAGTAACCATATCTATCAAAACCACCAGACTTTATCATCGCCTCGATAACACGCTTGTTTACTTTTGATGGTTCTATACGGTTTACAAAATCCTGCCATGAAGTGTAGTCTCCATTCTCCTCTCGTTCTGCAAGCATAGATTCGATAGCTGCACCACCAACTCCCTTAATCCCACCAAGACCAAAAAGAACGATATCTTTCTCATCTTTGGTGATAGCTGAGAACTCCAACTGAGAGTCACAAACATCTGGTGGTCCTAGTTCGATACCCATGCGTTTTACTTCATCTATATAACGAACGACTTTATCAGTATTATCTTTGTCAGATGTTAGGAGTGCTGCCATAAACTCATTTGGATAGTAAGTCTTCAACCATGCAGTCTGAAATGTAACCATCGCATAAGCAGCTGAGTGAGACTTGTTAAACCCATACCCGGCAAACTTCTCTATGAGCTTAAACAGGTCAGATGCAAGATTATAATCAAGCCCTAGTTTTTGAGCACCCTCAGAGAAGAGACGATTAAACCTATCCATCTCATCAACTTTTTTCTTACCCATAGCACGACGAACGATATCCGCTCCACCAAGACTCATACCACCGATAATCTGAACTATCTGCATAACTTGCTCTTGATAAACAATCATCCCATAAGTTGGTCCAAGTGTATCTTTTAGCAGATCAAAACTAACCTCTTCAAATGGATAGTAAACTTTTTTACGTCCATGCTTACGCTCGATAAAGTCATCAAGCATTCCCGACTCCATCGGTCCTGGTCTATAGAGTGCCAAGACGGCGATAAGATCTTCAAAATTATCAGGACGCAGACGACGGTTCAAGTCCTGCATACCAGAGGACTCTATCTGGAACATTCCCTCCGTCTCACCCGTCTGAATAGCGGCATAAACACCAGCATCATCCACATCTATCTCATCCCAGTTGACATCCAAATCATAACGGCGTTTGATGAGTTTGACGGCGTTTTGAATAACATCAAGTGTTTTAAGTCCAAGGAAGTCAAACTTGATTAGGTCGATATCTTCCATGTAGTTTAGCGAGTACTGCGTTACAAAAGTCGTCTCACCGGAGGGCTTATAGATAGGTGTCTTTTTCCAAAGCTCTTCATTTGATATAACTACGCCGGCGGCGTGTATACCGGAGTTTCGTTTAAGACCCTCTAGTTTTTTTGCAAACTCCCAGACTCTTTTGGCGTTTGCGTCTTCATTTATCAGCTCTTGTATCTTTGGCTCTTTTTGAAAAGCGCCATCTTTAAACTCACCATTTTTAGTCTTACCGTTAAGAGTGATACCTAACTCATCAGGGATGAGTTTTGCCATCTTGTCCGCTTGGCTAAGTGGCATATCTAAAACGCGAGCAACATCACGAATAACCCCTTTTGCTAGAAGTGAACCAAAGGTGATGATTTGTGCTACTTGGTTACGACCATACTTCTCAACAACATAGTCAATAACCTCTCCACGACGAGCCTGCATAAAGTCCATATCTATATCGGGCATCGATACACGTTCCGGATTCAAAAATCGCTCAAAGAGCAGGTCATACTTCATCGGGTCGATGTCGGTTATCTCAAGCGAATACGCGACAAGACTACCAGCAGCCGAACCACGACCAGGTCCAACAGCGATTCCAAGGCGTTTCGCTTCGATAACAAAGTCCCAAACGATCATCATATAACCAGGGAACTTCATAGAGTTGATGATATCCATCTCAAACTCTAAACGCTCTTTGTACTCTTGATGACGCTCAGGCGGAACAATTTTGAGACGTTTTTCTAGTCCCTCTTTACACTTGACTACAAAGTACTCCGCATCGTTTTTATCTGCGCCAAGCATATGTTTTTTCTTATCATCTTCACTTGCATCAGCTGGTAGAGGAGGATCATCTTGAAAGTCAATGTCAAGACCCTCTTTTTGTGCATACTCTCTTGTAAACTTAAAGTTTGGTGGTGTTGGTGTTTTAACGATGGGCACGAACGCTTCGCATTTATCAGCTATCTCTTGAGTGTGTTCTAGAGCTTCTGGAATATCTGCAAATATTTTTGCCATCTGCTCAGGAGATTTGAGATAAAACTCATGCACTGAGTGACGCATACGATTTGGATCGTCATAGAGTTTATTCATCCCAATACACATAAATGCTTCATGGTACTGAGCATCGTTTGGATAGGTGTAGTGAGTGTCATTTGTCGCTACAACTTTAACACCCGTCTCACGACTAATCTTTAAAATCTGCTCATCTATAAAGAGCTGATCGCCTATACCGTGGCGCATAAGCTCAAGGTAGAAGTCATCACCAAATATGTCTTGATACTCTTTGGCAACCTCTAAAGCTCCATCATATCCCAAAGCCCCATTACGAACATTACGTTCATTTTGAAGGTTTAGGTGCCAGTTTACTTCGCCTTGAAGACAAGCAGAGGTACAGATGAGTCCCTCGCTATGTTCACGAAGCTCTTTTTTGTTTATACGAGGAAAGTAATAAAAACCATTGATAAAAGCTTGAGAAGAGAGGTACATAAGGTTCTCATACCCTACCTTATTTTTAGCGTACAAGCAGATATGAAAGCGCTGTTTCGTTGTTTTGTCATTTAACTCATCACCATTATGAATGTAACCTTCCATTCCTATAATCGGCTTTATATCAGCTGCGACCATCTGCTTATAAAAATCTATCGCCCCAAACATATTTCCATGATCGGTCATCGCTACGGAGGACATACCAAGCTCTTTTACTCGACTGACAAGATTGGTTAATTTATTCGCTCCATCAAGTAAAGAGTACTCAGTATGGAGATGTAGATGTGTGAAGGGTTGAACACTCATGATTAAGACCTTAAAAATTATAGATTATTAAAAAGATTATAGTGAATTTGTCTTAATA
>JAYEHI010000274.1:0-23659 GCA_034659455.1 Campylobacterota bacterium
GCCCAGAATTTTCAGAAGATACGATTGTGATTCAGATAGACTACGATGATACAGACTACAGTAATAGTACAAAACTTGATAGACTCATCAAAACCATAAAAATGGAACTCATTCCCATTACAAGAAACCAATTCTCCTAAAAACAGCTATAATGTCAAAAACAATACGGAATAGCCAATATGACAACAAACCAACAGAGTTACTTTTTAGAACTCGGAATGATCAACACTTTAGTCATTGATAGACTCACAACCCCAGGTGCCTACCTTATGGCACAAGATGGGAACGACGTACTGCTTCCTGGACCATACCTAACACCAGATATGAAAGAGGGAACACTCATAGACGTTTTCCTCTATACTGATTCAGAAGATAGACTTGTAGCAACTACAAATAAGCCAACCGCCATGCTAGATGAAATGGCACTCTTTGAAGTAGTGGACACTGCGCCATTTGGAGCGTTTATGAACTGGAACCTCTCTAAAGATCTTTTAGTTCCAAATATGTTTCAAAAAACGCCTTTTAAAGTTGGGGAAAAACGCTTTATAAAAGTCATTTACGATGAGAGAACCCATAGACTCGTTGGGACTGAAAAATTAGGAGACTTTTTAGATAAAAAAGTTGTAGGCCTAGCAGTAAACAAAGAGGTAAATATTTTAATAATTTCTAAAACGCCACTTGGGTTCAAGTGTATCGTTAACGACAAATATGAGGGTTTAATCTATCATAATGAAATATTTGAAAACATTACACTAGGTGATAAAAAGATTGCTTATGTAAAAGTAGTAAGAAAAGATGGAAACATCGACCTTACGCTTAGAAAACCAGGAAGTAAAAAGAGTGGTGGCTCTAACGATAAAGTTTTAGCCCTACTAAAAGAGAACAAGGGAATAATGCCTTATAACTACAAAAGCGACGCAGAGCTTATTAAAAACGTATTTGGACTTAGTAAAAAAGAGTTTAAAAGAACGCTTACGTCATTAGTGGATGCAAAAAAAATAGAAGTTAAAGATACAGGAATATTTTTAAAGGACTAGCATGATTAAAAAGAAAGAGAATGAAGATTTAAAAAACAAAAACATATTTTATGAACGCGAAGGTACAAAATACCAAGCGCTAAGATTTTACCACGCAAAAATGACAGTAGACGTAATTGAAATAGACGACAAAGAAAAAAAGGGAATTATGAACATTCCTTTTGCGCATATTCCAAAAGCTACGAAAAAACTTATAAAGCCCAACTAAGATGCAAGAAGAGATAAATAGCGCGGCTAGTGGTGGTGACTTTTATATCTGGATAGTTATGTTTAGCATACTTGTAATTGCTGTTGGATATTTAGCTTATATAAATAAAGACATTGAAAGATAAAGCTCCCAGTACTAACTTGGGAACTTAAGTATGAAACTTACTGAATCAGAATAAGAATATACAAGGAGAATCGTAAGTAAGATTATATATAGTAATAGTTACAAAAGTGTTAACAAATATTTATATTATTTAGGTTATGATTTAACTATATTAAAGAAAATAGGAAGTTTTATGAAAAAATGTAATTCACTAGAAGAAGTAAGAAGCGAAATAGATATATTAGATACTCAGCTTGTTGAGTTAATATCTAAACGTAGTCACTTAATTCACCAAGCAGCTTCATTCAAAAATAGTGTCGAAGAGGTAAAAGCAGCAGATAGAATTGAGTTTATACTTCAAAGAAGTCGTCATAAAGCTATAGAACTTGGAATAAATCCAAATATGATATCAGAACTCTTTACAATTATGATTGATGAAATGGTTGAGATGGAGATATCCGAATTTAGAAATGCGGATGTATTTTAGGATATATAAAAAGAGGTACAAACCTCTTTTAACTATTTGTATCTATAAGTGATACGACCTTTATCAAGTGAGTATGGAGTTAATTCTAGTTTCACTTTATCACCTGGAAGAATTTTAATGTAGTGCATTCTCATTTTTCCAGCAATGTGACACAAAATTATGTGACCATTCTCTAATTCAACACGGAAAGTTGCATTTGGTAATGCTTCAATAATCTTGCCGTCAACTTCAATAACGTCAGCTTTAGCCATTTATAAGTCCTTTTTTGTAACTCTTAAGCAAGAGATAATATTTCAGCTTTACCGTTGATAACCGCAACAGTATGCTCATAGTGTGAACCGCGTAAACCATCGGTACTAACAACGTCCCACCCATTTTCTAAAATGATAGGTTTAGACTCTTTTTGGCATATCATAGGCTCTAAACAAAAAACCATTCCATTTTTAATCTTTGGTCCAGCTTTAGCTTTTCCATCTAAATAATTGGGAATTTGAGGCTCTTCATGAGGTTTTTTCCCTATGCCATGTCCACAAAAATCTCTCAACGGAACATATCCTGCATCAATAATTGATGTCTGAAGGATTAAAGACAACTCTTTAAATCTCATTCCATCTTTGATCTCGCCTATAGCAGTGTAAAGAGTATCTTTAGCGCATGCTATAAGTGTTTCATCTTCTGCACTAATCTCTCCGACACCAACGCTAATTGCAGCATCGCCAAACCAGCCATCTAACTCTGTACCGATATCATAACCTATTACGTCGCCCTCTTGGAGTCTATAGTCAGATGGGATACCGTGAATGATTACTTGGTTAAGAGATGTGCAAACAGCATTTGGAAAGCCATAAAGACCTTTAAAAGAGGGTTTAGCACCATGGGAGAGAACATAATCCTCAGCCATAGCATCCAACTCTTTTAAAGAGGCTCCAACTTTTGTGTTTTGACGAAGTAGTTCAAGTGCACCACCAACAATCTTGTTAGCGGCACGAAGTTTCTCAATCTCTTGAGGTTTTCTAAGGGCGATTGCCATTTTTATAGACCGACCGCACTTAGTGTTTCATATTTACTCATATATATCTGAGCTTCAACTTTTCTCATAGTATCAAGTGCAACTTGAACAACAATCAGAACTGCTGTACCACCAAAGAAGAAACCTACACCCATTCCTTGAATAATCATAAATGGAAGTGTAGCGACTAAACCTAAGTATAGAGCACCAGTAAATGTTAATCTACTTGCTGTCTCATTTAAAAACTCTTTAGTAGCTTCACCAGTACGAATACCTGGAATAAAACCACCTTGGCGTTTTAAGTTGTCTGAAATATCTTTTGCATTAAACGTAATCGATGCATAAAAGAATGCAAAGAAGACTACAAATAGAAATGTTAAAAACTGAAAAAAGTAGCTATTTGGATTCAGTAAGTCAGCAATACCTTGAACAGTAGGGTTAGTACTTGAAGATAAAACAGTCATAGGAAACATCAAAATAGCACTTGCAAAGATCACTGGAATAACACCAGCTAAATTCACTTTAATAGGAATATAGTTCATTACACGTTTATCTTGGTTTTGCATCATAGTCTTTTTAGCATATGTAATAGGAACACGACGCTCGCCAAGTTCAACGTAAATAATAATTGCAACAGTTCCAAGAATAAGAGCAAGAATTGCTATTACCGTAATGAAACTCATTGCACCACTGTTTACCATAGTTACTGTTTGACCAATAGCTGATGGTATAGCTGAAACAATACCCGCGAAAATAATCAGAGAGATACCATTACCGATACCACTTTGAGTAATCTGCTCACCTATCCACATTAGTAACATAGTCCCCGCAAGCATAGATACCGCAGAAAGGATGATAAATGTGTTTTGATCAGCAAGAATAGCACTGTTACCGCTAGGTCCTGTAAGACTTTGTAGTCCAACACTTACACCAATCGCCTGAATTATAGTAATAACAATAGTCGCATAACGAATTATTTGCATATACTTAACCATACCGTCACGCTCTTTTTTCATCTGTCCTAAAGTAGGAAATGTTGCAGCTAAAAGCTCCATAATGATAGAGGCAGTAATGTAAGGCATAATACCAAGTGAAATTACAGAGAGTCTCTCAACAGCGTTTCCGCTAAACATATTAAATAGTCCAAGAGCATCTGCTTGATGTGAGTCGAAGAAAGAAGCGATAACCGCTGTATCTACGCCGGGAACTGGCACGTAAGCCAGAAGGCGATAGATAAATAAAAACCCGATAGTAATAAGTATCTTATTAACTAGATTTTTATTCATAATATTTAGTTACCAGTTGTAGTAACGTTTTCGTCTTTAATTTTCGAAGCTAGATCTTTTGCACCAGCTCCTACTAATTTAACCTTAGCAACTGATGCACCCATTTTGTGAACACCACGAATAGATTCGATAGAGATCTCAGCAAGTTGGGCAACAGCTTTAATTTTTGAAACATTGATTACGTATGGTTTTACTAATTTAGATGTAAATCCAATTTTAGGCATACGTTTTGCAAGTGGCTGTTGACCACCCTCAAAGTTTCTTTTTCTTTTGTAACCTGAACGAGATTTCTGACCTTTTTGACCACGAGCAGCAGTCTTACCAGTACCAGAAGCTTGTCCACGTCCAACACGTTTACGGTTAGAAGTAGAACCCTCAGCAGGTGTTAAATTTTCAATACCCATCAATTATCCTTTAAGTCTACCAAGTGCTTCAACAGTTGCGCGCACTAGTGTGTTAGGGTTGTTAGAACCGATTGATTTTGTAAGGATATCTTGGATCCCTGCAAGCTCAAGAACTGGACGAGTAGCTCCACCAGCGATAACACCTGTACCTTCAGATGCTGGCTTAAGTAAAACACGAGAAGCATTATACTTATGCTCAATATCATGAGCGATTGTCGTACCTTTAATACTTACTGTTGTAAGATTTTTAAAAGCATTATCAACAGCTTTACGAATAGCATCAGGAACCTCTTTCGCTTTTCCCATACCATAACCGATTGTACCGTTTTTGTCACCAACTACGATTAAAGCAGTAAAACGAAAACGTCTACCACCTTTAACAACTTTAGTAACACGACCAATATTTACAATTGACTCTTCAAAATCATCTCTGTTAATTTCCATCATGTCTCCTTAAAACTTAATTTCGTTTGCACGAAGTGAATCACCAAACGCAGCGATAACGCCGTGGTATTGGTAACCATTACGATCAAATACGATTTCGTTGATGTTAGCAGCTTTAAGTGTTGCAGCAAATGCCTCACCTAATGCAGTAGCACCCTCTTTGTTCGCTTTATGACCTGTTGACTTAGTGTTAAGACCACATAATGTTGTTGAAGTAACATCATCAATAGCTTGTACACTTAAGTAACGATTTGATTTAAACACAGAAACACGAGGAAGTGAAGCACAACCAGATATTTTTGCACGAATACGTTGCTTACGCTTTAAACGGTTAGCAACTTTATTTTTTAATACTTTAGCATTCATAATTTAATACCCTCCCTTACTTCTTAGCAGTTTTACCGGCTTTACGCACGATATGCTCTTCCATGTATTTAACACCTTTACCTTTGTAAGGCTCTGGTGGACGGAAACTTCTGATTTTTGCAGCTGCAGAACCTAGAAGTTGTTTGTCATGACTCTTAAGAGTGATAACATTTTTCTCAACTGTAGCTTCAAGACCATCAACTAACGGGTAGTCAATATCATGCGAGTGACCAAGTTGAAGATTAAGAACATTCCCTTTTACAGCAGCTCTATAACCAACACCATTGATCTCTAGCTGCTTAGTGTAACCAGTAGTTAAACCAGTAACAATATTTGCAGCTAATGCTCTATAAGTTCCCCAAAAAGCTCTATGCTCACGTTCATCCGATAGAGTAGCAAAAGTTAATACCGTACCTTCAATTGAGAAAGCAACATTTCCTTTTGTATCTAAATCAACACTATTTTTGCCTTTAGCAAAAGTTATAACATTTCCATTTGAACTAACTTTAATGTCAGCTCCAAAATCTACTGGTAATTTTCCAATTCTTGACATGCTATCTCCCTACCAAACTGTACACATAACTTCACCACCAATACCAAGCTCGTAAGCTTTGTCATTTGGTAGAACGCCGTGTGATGTACTAACAATAATAGTTCCATAACCATTTTTGAAACGCTTAATATCTTCTTTACCTTTGTAAACACGTCTACCAGGTTTAGAAACTCTTACCATTTCATTGATTACAATTTTCCCATCTTCGTTATACTTAAGTACAACTTTGATTGTCTTTTTAACGCCATCTTCTACAACGTTAGCTGACTCAAGGTAACCTTTGTCTACTAAGATATTCGCTAATGCTTCAATACCTTTAGAGTGTACTAAAGTAGTAACTGGTAATCTTCTCATACCTGCATTACGAACACGTGTTAACGCATCTGATACTAGATCATTAATTGCCATTATTTTTCCTTAATGTGGGTGCTTTTACAGCACCTGCTATTGTTAGGAGTTTCCTCATTGTAACTGTTAACAACTGCACTAGTGCAGTGAGCTTCCCGCTGAGGGAAACCCAGTGTTAACGTAGATAAGTGGGCTTTTGCTCACTTATCGTTATATTACCATGAAGACTTTCTAACACCTGGGATCATTCCCTCGTTTGCCATTTTTCTAAAACAGATACGACAGATACCAAAGTCTCTAAGTACTGAGTGTGGACGACCACAGATTTGACATCTTGTGTAACCACGTACTTTAAACTTAGGCTCTCTTGCAGCTTTAGCGATCATAGACTTCTTAGCCATTAGTTGCTCCCTTTAGTAAAAGGCATACCCATTTTCTCTAATAGAGTAAATGCAGCCTTGTCTGAATCAGCAGTCGTAACCATAGTGATATTCATACCATGAATCTGCATGATTGAATCATAAGTAACTTCTGGGAAAATTAGTTGCTCTAATAGACCGAAGTTATAGTTACCACGACCATCAAAACCATTTCTTGGAACACCACGGAAATCTTTCACACGTGGAAGTGCGATAGATACTAGACGGTCAAGAAAGTTATACATGTTTTCACCACGAAGAGTTACACGTATACCAACTGGCATACCTTCACGAACTTTAAAACCTGCAACAGATTTCTTCGCTATTACAGTAGAGGCTTTTTGACCAGCAATCTTAGTAATTGTATCTTCTATGTTTTTAATTAGTTTGTTATCTTTCATAGCGAAACCAGCACCAACAGAGATAGTTATTTTATCTATTTTTGGCGTTTGCATAGGATTTTTAATTCCTAATTCAGTTTGCAGTTCAGATGCTAAAGCTAAATATTTTTCTTTAAAACGAGCCACTTTTATGCCTCCACTTTACGTACGTTTGAAGCGTCGATAGGCATCTCTTTATTGATATGACCACCTTTTGCATTCTCTTCAGTTGGTTTAACAGCTTTCTTAGCTATTTTACAACCCTCTACGATAACCTTGTTTTTCTTAGGCATAACTGCTAAAACAGTAGCCTTAGTTCCACGATCATCTCCAGCGATAATTTCTACAGTATCGCCTTTTTTGAAATTAAACTTTGACATTAAACAACCTCCGGCGCTAGAGAAACAATTTTCATGAATCCAGCGTAACGTACTTCACGACCAACAGGGCCAAAAATACGAGTACCAATTGGTTCTCTTTTGTCATCAAGGATTACAGCTGCATTGTCATCAAAACGAATTAATGAACCATTTTCACGCTGAACTTCTTTATGAGTTCTAACGATAACAGCTTTAACAACCTTACCTTTTTTAACTTTAGCAGTTGGCGTAGCTTTTTTAACAGAAGCAACGATAACGTCACCTACTGAAGCATAACGACGCTTAGAACCACCAAGTACCTTAATACACATAATCTCTTTAGCACCCGTATTATCAGCTACTACTAAACGAGTAAATCCTTGGATCATTATTTAGCTCCTGATACTACTGTTTTAAGTCTAAAAGATTTAGTCTTAGAAAGTGGACGACACTCGATTGCAATAATCTCGTCTCCAACTTTAACTTCATTACGCTCATCATGTACTAAGTACTTTTTGAAACGCTTTACAACTTTGTGGTAACGTGGGTGCATTACACGACGCTCAACAACGATTGAAACTGTTTTTTCGCCAGCGATAGTTACTACTTTACCTTGAATTTCACGTTTGTGTGTCATCTATAGGCTCCTTAGTTTGCCACTGCAGAAATTGCAGTGTTGATTTTTGCGATATCTTTTTTAGCTACTTTAAGTTCACTAGTATTTTGAAGTTGCATCATCTTTTGTTTAATTTTTAAAGTAAACAGTTCAGTTTTTTTCTCTTTAAGCATAGCGTTTAGCTCTGCTACTGTTTTATCTGCTAAATCAGAATATTTCATTGCTCATCTCCGCAGTAATAATTTTACATTTAAATGGTAGCTTGTGCATAGCAAGAGTTAATGCTTCACGAGCGATATCTTCAGGAATACCAGCAATTTCAAATATGATACGACCTGGTTTAATGTTCATTACCCACTGATCAACTGCACCTTTACCTTTACCCATACGAGTTTCAAGAGGTTTAGCAGTTAATGGCTTAGCAGGGAATACACGAATCCATATCTTACCTTGACGTTTAATGTGACGAGTTGCAGAGATACGTGCTGACTCTATTTGACGAGAGTTAATACGACCAGCTTCAACAGCTTTAAATGCGATATCACCAAATGCTAAAGTGTACCCTGAACGAGCGTAACCACGGTTACGTCCTTTCATTACCTTACGGTATTTTGTTCTTTTTGGCATTAACATAATTATTCAGCCTTTTCTTTTCTTGGAGCACGACGTTTACGATCTTGCTTCTCTTCCGCTACTTCAGCAGGGATACCTTTAGTAAGTACCTCACCTTTGAAGATCCATACTTTGATACCGATAATTCCGTATGTAGTATGAGCTTCTGCAAAACCGTAATCGATTTTTGCACGAAGAGTATGAAGAGGAACACGTCCCTCTAAATACCACTCAGTACGAGCCATCTCAGCACCACCAAGACGACCAGCAACTGCTACCTTAATCCCTTTTGCGCCAGAACGTTGTGCACCTTGCATAACTTTCTTCATAGCACGTCTAAATGCCACACGACGCTCAAGTTGAGTACCAACATTTTCAGCAACAAGTTGTGCTGAAGTTTGAGCTTTTTTCTCTTCTTTAATGTTAACAGAAATAGTTTTTCCGATTAACTTTTGAAGAGAAGTTTTAAGCTTCTCAATATCTGCACCTTTTTTACCAATAATGATACCAGGACGAGCAGCAACGATAGTAACACGAAGTCTCTTTACAGTTCTTTCAATGATGATGTTAGAAACACCAGCGTAATAAAGCTCTTTCTTTAAAAATGTTCTTATCTTGTGATCTTCACCTAAAGCAGCTGGAGCTGTTTTAAAGTTAGGGAACCAACGGCTCTCCCAGTTACGGTTGATACCAAGACGTAAACCAATAGGATTAACTTTTTGACCCATACTATTTACCCTCTACTTCTACTAAGATATGTGCTGTTGGTTTTCTAATACCTGAAGCCATACCACGAGCACGTGGACGGAAACGTTTTAGAACTGGACCATTGTCAACACGACAAGATGTAATCACACAATCTTCTGCTTCATTACCACTGTTCGCAACAGCTGAAGCTATTACTTTAGAGATAATTTTTGCCGCTTTGTTTGGTGTAAACTCTAAAGCTGCCATAGCTTCTTCAGCGTTCATACCTTGAACTTCTCTCGCGATTAGACGAGATTTGATAGGTGAAACACGGATAAATTTTAATAATGCTCTAGCCATCTATCTATCCTTTCTTCTGCACAGAGCCCTTGTGGCCCTTGAATGTACGAGTTGGTGCAAATTCACCAAGCTTGTACCCGATGTGGTTTTCTGAAACATGAACAGGAATGAACTTACGTCCATCATGAACATTGATAGTAAATCCAACCATATCAGGAGTTACCATAGATCTTCTTGACCAAGTTTTGATAGGTTTTTTGTTCCCTTCAGCTTTTGCCTTTTCGATCTTTTTACTTAAATGGTCATCAACAAATGGACCTTTTTTTAATGAACGAGCCATAATTAACCTACCCTTTTAGCATTTGGTTTACGACGAGTAATAATTAACTTATCACTTGCTTTCTTACGACGAGTTTTAGCACCCTTCGTTGGTTTACCCCATGGAGTAACTGGGTGACGACCTGAGTTCGTTTTACCTTCACCACCACCATGCGGGTGATCAATTGGATTCATCGCTGAACCACGAGTCTGAGGACGAATACCAAGGTGACGTTGACGACCAGCTTTAGCGATAACAATGTTACCAAACTCTTCGTTACCAACAGAACCTATAGTAGCTAAACACTCACCTAATACTAAACGCATTTCAGATGAAGGCATACGTAAAGATACATATTTACCATCACGACCCATAATCTGTGCAGAAGTTCCGGCAGCACGACACATCTGTCCACCTTTACCAGTCTTAAGCTCAATGTTATGAATAAGTGTACCCACTGGGATGTTCTTTAGCTTCATAGTGTTACCAGCTTTTACATCAAGACCATCAGCAGAAGAGTTGATTACATCACCAACTTCTAAACCTTTTGGTTGAAGGATATAGCGTTTCTCACCATCAGCATAGTTAATTAATGCGATACGACAGTTACGGTATGGATCATACTCGATAGCAGCAACAGTACCAGGAATATCGAATTTGTTTCTTTTGAAATCAACAATACGATAAAGTTTTTTAGCACCAGCTTGCTTATGACGAGAAGTAATACGACCATTGTTGTTACGACCAGCAGTTGTTGGAAGTTTTACAAGTAGTGAACGAACACTCGCTTTTGCAGTGATGTCTGAGCTATCAACATTTGTATAAAAACGACGAGACGGAGTTATCGGTCTATAAGTTTTAATTGCCATGTGTTATACCGCCAAACTTTCTATTTGTGCACCTTCAGGTAAAGTTACATAGAACTTTTTGAAGTCATTCTGCTTCCCTTGTACACCACGGAAACGTTTAGTTTTTCCGCTTTGGTTTAAAGAGTTTATTTTATTTGGAATGATTCCGAAATATTCTCTAAAAACTTCCTTAAGACCTGTTTTAGTCATACGTGGAGATGTTTGCACTACGATTACACCATCTTCTTGTAGACCAAGAGTCTTCTCTGTATATAAAATAGATTTAATATCTGTAATATCAGCCATTATTTAGCCTCACTTGTTAAAGTTTCCCATACAGCTTTCTCTATCACGATTGAGCGATAGTTAGCAGCTAAGTATGCATTTAACTCATTAGATTCAACAACGTAAGTTTGAGATAAATTCTCAAAAGCTAAAAACGTTGGCTCATCTAATAAAGATTTAACAAAAAGAGTATCTCTTTGGTTAAGTTGCTTCCACATTGCATTTGCATCTTTTGTTTTACCAGAAGCTACTTCAATAGAATCAACTATGAAAAGAGTACCATTTTGTGCATGCTCATTTAAAGCAAAGTTTAAAGCAAGTTTTTTCTGCTTTTTATTTACTTTTAAATTGTAGTTATGGTTGTTCATTGAACCGAACGCTTTACCACCACCTACGAAGATAGGAGAACGACGTGAACCAGCACGAGCGCGACCGCCACCTTTTTGAGCCCATGGCTTCTTACCACCACCACGTACTTCACTTCTACCTTTTGTAGTAGCAGTGTTAGCACGTTGTGCAGCTTGAGCTGACTTAACATATAGGTAAAGATTGTGAGGGTTAATACCAGAGAAAGACTCTGGTAAAGCTAACTCAGAAGCTTTTTCCATTTTTTCATTTAAGATAATTGCGCTCATTATTTAGCTACCTTTACACGACCTAAAGAACCGTTAGCACCAGATACAGAACCTAAAACCGCAATGATTTTATTTTCAGCATCGTAAGAAACGATCTCATTTTTCACACTATTTTGTGAGTTTCCGTAATGTCCTGGCATTTTCTTACCTTTCATTACACGACCTGGCCACTCAGCATTACCGATAGAACCTGTTCTACGACCAAATCTATGACCGTGAGATGCAGGACCTCCACCAAAGTTCCAACGTTTCATTGCACCAGCAAAACCGCGACCTTTAGTGTTGAAAGTAGATTTTACGACAGTAGCCTCTGCTAATGGAGCTAAATCTAAATCACCAGCTTCAGTGTTTGCTACTTCTAAAGTTGCAAAACGGTTAAACTCAGCAGAAAGTGAATACTTTTTCTGTTGACCTTCAATTGCTTTATTCATTTTTTTACCACTGTTGTAAGATACAACTGCAGTTCCTTCGTTTACTTCACATACCTTAACTTCAACAACTCTTAAAAGAGTAACTGGCTTAGCAGGAACTGTGATAGTACGGCTCATTCCGATTTTTTCAACTATATATTCCACTATGAACTCCTTACTGATCCATAGAACGTACTTCTACGTCTACTTCCGGTGCAAGATCAAGCTTCATTAATGAATCAACAGTCTCTGGCGTTGCAGAAACGATGTCAATCATTCTAGCGTGCATACGAATCTCAAACTGCTCACGAGCTTTTTTGTTAACGTGAACTGATTTAAGTACTGTATACTTACGAATCTTTGTTGGTAAAGGGATCGGACCACGAATTGCAGCACCTGTACGCTTTACAGCCTCAACTATTGATGCTACAGATCTATCGAGAACACGATGATCGTAAGCTTTCAATTTTAAACGAATTTTTTCCATAATTTTCCTTCTAAAAGAACTCGTTAGGCGTCACCTAACTATTAACCACTATTTTTAGGGTGCGGAATTATAACCAGACTCCTCCTAATATTCAAGGATTTAGGCACTAAAAATAGATTTTAGAGTAAATTTATTTCCTTTTAATAAGGAAGTGATAAAATTATGTATTAAAAAATATAGGATATTTATGGAAATTTTACTTGAAGAGCTTTATAAACAAGACTTACATATTGATAAGTATCACGATAGAAAAGTCACTATAGATGATAAAAGCTATCAGATAAATGGTGTATCTCAATCTGGCAAAACCCAACTCATCAAAAACTATCTACTCTCTCTAAAAAAAAGCTCCTATCTCTATATAGACTGCTCAGACATTCGTCTCAATATTACTGAGCTTAATAACACTCTCACCTCTTACTGTAATAAAAATAAAATAGATGTATTGGCCTTAGACAACTATAGAGATGAGATAAAGTTTGTCAATGTATCTCAACTTATCATCAGCACTCAAGCTAAACTAGATATCGATATTTTAGAGAGTATTCAACTTTTTCCACTTGATTATGAAGAGTTTTTAGCCTATGAGCATAAGTTTGACTCAAGTGCGTTAAACCATTTTTTTCAGCTAGGAGGTTTTAGCACTATGCATAAGTTGCCCATTGATGAGCGCCAGTCTTACCTGCAAAGAACTCTTCAGTACACACTTGATGAGATGGAATTTGATGTTATCGTTCTATGTGCAAAATTTATGTCTCAAAAGATTTCAGCTTATACAATATATGAGCGCTTAAAACAGACAAGAAAAATATCTAAAGACAAACTCTATAGATCCTTTGAGTCCCTGCAAAATAAAAACTATATTCATCTACTCTCTAAATTCAATCACAAAAAAGCGACTAAGAAGGTCTATCTTTGCGATACCTCTCTTAAGGGTGCCCTCTCTATAGAGAAAAATTTTGGAAGGCTTTTTGAAAATATGATTTATCTCGAACTTTTAAAGTCAAATGTTGAGTGCTATTATGATGATGAGATTGATTTTTATCTTCCCTCTTGTGATGAAATCATTTTATGTAAACCCTTTGCAGATGAGAGAAGTCTCTTTAAAAAGTTAGAGTCTATCGAAGCATTTATATTTACCCATTCTATCAAGAAGGTCACCACTATCACTATGAATAAAGAGGGGAGCATCTCTCACCCACTTTCACAAGTGGATATAATACCCTTTGATATCTGGGCATTGGGAGATTAAATGAGTATATTATGCGGAATAGACGAAGCTGGGCGTGGACCTATTGCTGGTGACTTAGTTGTAGCTGGGTGCATCTTTTACTCTGATACTCAAATAGATGGGCTCAATGACTCCAAAAAGATAAGTGAGAAAAAAAGATACGAACTCTTTGAAGAGATACTCCCCAATACTCTAAATCATGTGGTAGTTATCTCTGCGCAAGAGCTTGATGAGTTTGGAATATCCAAGTGTATGAGTAAAGCACTTGAGGAGATAAAGTATACTCTCAGTGCTGATGAGTATCTTTTTGATGGCAATACCACTTTTGGGGTTGAGGGATTGGAGACTATGATAAAAGCGGATGGAAAAGTTGCCGAGGTAAGTGCTGCTTCCATACTCGCTAAAGTCGTTCACGATCTAAACATCATAAGGGACTCAAAAAAATATCCCGAGTACGGCTTTGAAAAACATAAGGGTTATGGAACGAAACTTCATATCGAGATGATAAAAGAGCATGGTTACTCTCCTATACATAGAAGAAGTTTCAAACTAAAAGCACTCCAAGGAACACTCTTTTAAAGTCGCTTACTTAATTACCCGCTGCATTTAGAGCCAGAGTAGCCATTTTTTTTATATACTCTTCTATATTTTGATCAGAACTAATCGCCTTTTGTAATTCTGATACAAAATACTCTTGTGTTCTCTCATCGGCAATGTTAAAAGTATACAAAACCCATTCGGCGTTTAACTCTACTTTTTCATCCCCTCTTAAAACAATAAAGGTTCGATATAAGTTGATATTAGTAGATGAAAGAAGTTCTAAAACATCTAAATAAAATTTATTTACATTCAAATTTATAAGAGACTCTAGTTCCTCTTTTGTAATAACGACATCTCTATCTTCCATGCCAGCTTTTGCATGGACTAGGGCATTGCCAAGAACTAGTCTCTCCCCTAAAAAGTAAGCTTTTTGTCTCTTGCTTAGCGCATTTGCATCAGCATAAACAACATGCTCATTTATAGCTAAGAGCTCATCAATCAAGATAGAGTTAAAGAAACTATAGACAGTGTTTGCTTGCATCTGAATCTCTATCTCTTTAACTTCACCCTCTAAAGGGTTGATTGAGAGAGCCTGCATTTAAAAGTTCTCCAAAAGAATCAAGTTTACATAAGTTCCCTCTTCTAAAAACTTATCCTCTTCTCCAGCAACCATAAGTGCACTCTCGTTGAGCATATTTGTAAGGATGGCTGAGCTTCCAACTTTTTTATCAGTAAAGTTAATATAGTATTCACCATCATCTACCACTACATTACAAGCGGTAAACTCTGTAAATCTACTGCGCTTAGTAAAGTCCTCTTGTAGTTTTGCCGCTACTATTTTATGGGGAGTACTCTTTCCTAGCATCTTAGAGATAAGAGGAAGAGCATATAAAATCCCTGTAACAGTAGAAGAGTAAGCAAAACCTGGAAGTGCGAGTATAAACTTAGACTCTCTTTGTGCCACCATAATATGGCGACCCGGTTTAATGCCTACACCTTTAAAAACAACACTCGCACCTAAACGCGGCACTACGTCTTTTACAAAATCATAATCTCCAACGCTAACACCACCAGTGCTCACTAAGATATCTGCTGACTCTAAAGCAGTCTCAAATGTACTCATGATGGCGTCTTTGTCATCGGGTGCCGTTCCCAGCTGAATAACCTCAGCACCAGCTTGCTCAAAAAGTGCAGCAAGTGTGTAGTTGTTTGAGCTTCTTATCTGCGCTGGGTTATCTGAGTTTTCACCCAAGTCAAGAATCTCACTCCCCGTTGCTATAACCGCAATGCGAGGGCGCACAGCAACTTTTACCATTACTTGATTGAGTCCCGCCATCACACCTATCTCAGCGAAGCCAATTTTCGTTCCTTTTTTGATAAGAATGTCGCCGGACCTGTACCCCTCTCCAATAGGACGAACAGAAAAACCAAGCGGCACCTCTTCGTTGATAGTGATTTTTCCATCTTCGTAAGTAACGTTTTCTATCTGTATAAGTGTGTCCGCACCCTCTGGCATCATCGAACCCGTAAATGTTTTGATGGACTCTCCCGAGTTTATCACTCTTCTCTCGTCATGTCCAGCTGGATTATCGCCAAGAACAGATATAACACCACTTGCCAAATCTGCATGTTTTACAGCATAACCGTCCATCGAAGCCGTTGGAAACTGAGGATCGTTAAACTCAGCTACTATATCAACCGCTAAAACTCTTCCCAGAGAAGAACTAAGAGCCACTCTCTCAAATCTACTCGCGTTTACGTCAAGAAGTTCGAGCATATTTTGACTGCTCTCATACGATAAAAAATTCATGACTGCTTTCCTAATAATCCACTGCCCTTTATCGCAGTAGAGCGCTCTTTAGCATAGATACGTTTTCCATCTTTGAGGTCATACTTCCAGATAGGAGCGGATGCTTTAAAATCCTCTACAAACAAGTCTATAAGCTCTAATGCAACACGGCGTTTGGGAGAAAAGACGCAAGCTATGTAAGATGATTGGTGCAGCATAACGTCTCCGCGAGAGTGTGCCATTTTTATTTTAGCGCCTCTCTCTTTCGCTCTCTCCTCCCACTCATAAAACCATCTATACAAAATAGGCTCATAAATATCAAAACTAAGACCTTCTATCTCCTCTTCGTCACGTACAGTTCCCACAAAAGGGATATAAGCGCCATAGTTGCTACGAGCCTCTTCCTCATACCATTCTTTTAATATGCCTGGTACGTCAAGAGGTCCATTGTAAATGCCTAACATACTCTAACCTCCACAAACAGGAGGAAGTAAAGAGACTTTGTCTCCATCACTCAGAGGTGCTTCAAGAGAAGATACTAATGTATCATTTACTGCAACAGCACAGTTCTCTAACCATTCACTCATCTCTGAGTCCTGCTGTAAAACAATTGCAAGTTCACTTAAGTTGCTAATATCAAGCATCATACTTGGTTTACTTATTGGTCCTAAAAATTCCACTTTAATCATTGTATTACCTTAGATTATATTATTGTGATTATATCTAAGATAAGTTAAGCAGTGTATAATTCTTTCATGGTTTTTGGAAAAATAGAATATCTTAACTTACTCCCTTTTCATCTCTTTATGAAACGTTTCCCTACAAGCTCAAGTGCGAAAATGAGTATGCAATATAAACGCGGTGTTCCAACAAAAATAAATACCGACTTTCATACTCGTCGTGTTGATGCGGCATTTATCTCTAGCATAAGTGCAAAAAAAAGCAAACATGTTGGACTTGGAATCGTTGCAAAAAAAAGTGTAAAAAGTGTTTTAGTCATTCCAAGTAAAACATCAAAAAAAGATAGTGAATCAGCTTCTTCAAATGTACTAGCAACTATTTTGGATGTTTCCGGTGAAGTTCTCATAGGTGATAAGGCTCTGCGTTATGCACTCCAAAATGATGACTATGTAGACTTAGCAAAACTTTGGAACGACAGGCAGAAACTACCTTTTGTTTTTGCCCTTTTATGCTATCACAAAGATAAAAAACTCTACAAAAAAATAGAAGCAGCATTTTTAAAACGCCAAGTCAAAATTCCTCAGTATATACTCAAACAAGCTTCAGATAGAACGGATATAGATAAAAAAGAGATAGTAAAGTATCTTAAACTTATCTCTTATGAGGTAGATATAAAAGCCCAACTTGGGCTTAAAAAGTTTTATAGACTCTCAAACTAACTACGTACTAGTTTGAGTCTAGGTGCTGTGCTAAACCCTCTAGTTTGGTTCTATAAGCGTCAAGATCAAAATCTTTCACACGTGCAATGCCATCTTCTATAGCCGCTTTTGCAACGGCTGAAGCCACCCAAACAAGCACGCGTCTATCAAATGGAGAAGGTATAACGTACTCACTCCCAAACGCCATCACATCTCTGTCGTGCGCCTTTTTGACTATAGCTGGCACCTCTTCTTTGGCAAGTGCTGCGAGTGCTTTTGCCGCCGCCATCTTCATGTTTTCTGTGATTTTAGTCGCTCTTACATCAAGAGCCCCTCTAAAAATCTGAGGAAAACCTAAAACGTTGTTAACTTGATTTGCATAGTCACTTCTACCAGTTCCGATGATAATATCTTCTCTTGCTTCTTTAGCTAAAGGAGGTGTTATCTCAGGGTTTGGATTTGCACATGCAAAGATGATTGGATGTCTGTCTGACATACTCTTAACCATATCAGCAGTAATAAGATTAGGTTTTGAAAGCCCTAAAACCATGTCCGCGTTTGTCATAGCGTCTTCAAGATTTCTATCTTCAGTATCAAGTGCAAATACTTTTTTGTATTCGTTCAAATCATTGCGTCCACTGTGAATAACACCCTTAGAATCAAGCATAGTAATTTTTTTAACACCTAGAAGTCTGTACATATTTCCACATGCTATTCCGGCGGCTCCTGCACCGATGATTACTACTTTTAAAGCCTCAACTTTTTTACCACTCATCTCTATGACATTCATAAGTCCAGCAGTTGTTATAACGGCCGTACCGTGCTGATCGTCATGAAAGACAGGCACATTACAGATCTCTTTTAAACGCCGCTCTATCTCAAAACACCTTGGAGCAGAGATATCTTCTAGGTTTATCCCACCAAAACTATCAGCCATAGAAGAGACTATTTTTATAATCTCCTCAGTATCTTTGGTGTTAAGCTCTATATCTAATGCATCTACATTGGCAAAAGATTTAAAAAGTACTCCTTTTCCTTCCATAACAGGCTTACTCGCAAGATGACCAATATCTCCAAGACCAAGAACAGCCGTACCATCGCTGATAACCGCAACAAGGTTCCCTTTGTTTGTATAGTCATAAGCTTTTTCAACATCTTTTTCTATCTCAAGACAAGGAAATGCCACCCCGGGACTATAAGCTAGAGCCAACTCTTTCTCCGTACTACAAGACTTCGTTAAAAGAGTCCCTGTCTTTCCATTTGTGTCGAACTCGCCTTTTGCTATATGATACTCTAGCGCTTCTTCTTTTGCAGACATTTCACTTCCTATGATTTTTTAGATTATAACTATTTTTCATTCATGATTCTATTTAAATAAAGAACTGAATTACCTTTTGCATTGTAGTATATTCCCAAAGAGTTTTTACGAGAAACGAAAACACCTCGACCATTAAAAGTTAAAGAGTTTCTAAATATCTTGCTTAGTATCTGCGTATCAAACCCATCGCCCTCATCCGTAATTTGTGTTACTACATAGAGTGATGACTTATAGAAGACCTGACTCACTTTCACGCTAATTTTTTTTGAACAAGTAAGCTCTTTTTCACTTAAAGTTTCAAAATAGACGTCATCACTTAGAAGCTTATTCTTCAACACAGAATTTATGCCTAGGTTACCATGCTCATAAGCATTCATGTATAACTCAGTAAAGACCAATGCCGCTTCGTTGATTACCTGAGAGCTATTTTTTATCTCTTGAAGAACCCCTTCGTACCACTCACTTGCCCTCTCTAGTTCCTCTAATGACGTCTCAAACACTTTCTCTTTAAAAGTTGACTTCTCAATAGGTAGTCTATTGATGAAGATAAGTGTTATATCATCTTCAGGTTCATTAATTTTTTCTTGAAATCTATTTTTAAACTCCTCTCTAGTAAAGCTTTGTAGAAAATCCTCTTCAATATACTCACTATAGAGACGATTACCATCCTTTAGTGTATTCTCTACTATGCCATCACTATAAAAGAGAAACTTATCTATATTTTTTGTACTATATTCATCGATTATAAAGTTACTGTCCCACTTACTAAGAGGGGGATTATTTGACTTGAGCTTGACAAGGTCACCATTACTATCTTCCATCAAAATAGAGGGCATTCCAAACTTAGCGTATGAGAGCATTTCATAAGCACTGCTTACAACTACGTAATCTATTGAGAGAGCTTCTTCTTCAAGTAGTATGGGTTTTATGTAGTCCATTGACTCTTTTACCAAAATATCTAGCGAAAAACTATCGTACTCAAGCATTCTATCTATAAGATGATTCACAAAAGATGTCATTATCATGGCACTAAGAGATGCAGATAATCCTTTCCCCATCCCATCGACTAATAAGTAGAATGTTCGATGATTGTCTACTCTTCTTGCGCTATAAGCGTCTCCGCTAATTATGTCAAGTGGTTGATATAAAAAATCAACCAGAGATATATGTTTATCATCAATCATCTGATAATAAAAATCGTTTCTTAAAATATTAAGCTCTTTTGCAAACGCCAAGTCCTCTTGATAAGAGCTATAGTTCTCCTTCTCTTGAAGCTGCTGAACCTTTAGTGAAAGACTCTCTTGCGTCAATGAACTTTTCTCACATTAAAAGTAGACGTAAGACTCAAATCTTCTAAAAGTTCTAAAAGTTGCTCACTGCCTACTTGCATGTTTATTTTGATTGCATCTTTTAACACAAGCTTGTTGAAGTAACCTATGATGGACGAGGTAATGGAGAGAGAGTCTTGGATAGTGATATTGACTGTTTTATGCTCATCGACAATAGTATTAATAGCTTTTTTGATTTCTTGATAATCGGTGATGCTTTTGATATTTCCAGTAATATTTACACTGTTTGAAGAAGTAGTTATTTGCATTTTTTACCTTTACACTTTTATTAAGTTAATTGTAACAAAAAACACCTAAATTATTTCAGAGTCCCCTTTACACTTTCTAACCAATCTTTCATTTTTTTCTCATAACCTATGCTTTTAAGTTCTACGAATTTTATATTTTTACTTAGATAGTTTTGTTTGACATAACCGCCGTAATCATGCGGATACAGATAAGGAAGTTCATTTTCATCTAGTGTTGTTTTAGTCTGCTGCAGATGCGTAGGTATCTCTAATATTAGACCTTGTTTTACTGCATCAAGTGCACTGTTTATAGCAAGATATGCAGAGTTTGATTTTGGAGAAGCACAGAGGTATATAACTGCTTGTGCTAAAATAATCCTAGCTTCAGGGTAACCAATCTTGCTAACAGAAGTTAGTGTAGATGTTGTTAGTGTTAGTGCTTGAGGATTGGCATTTCCTATATCTTCACTCGCTAAAATAACTAAACGCCGTGCTATAAAGTCCGCACTCTCTCCACCCTCTATAAGACGAGCCAAGTAGTATATAGCCGCATTTTCATCACTCCCGCGTATAGACTTTATAAGTGCGGAAGCTAGGTCGTAGTGAACGCCAGCCTCACTACTGCCAGCAGCAAGTGCATTTGGACGTAGAGACTTTAAAACCTCTATAGTGATGTTACTGCTGAGATTTGTTGCAAACTCCAGAAGCTTGAGCATCGCTCGTGCATCGCCGCCACTACTCGTTACCATATACTCTCTTGTCTCTTCATCCATCTCTAAGCCCTCTCTTTGAAGTGCACGAGCTAGAAGTGTGCTAAGTGCAGAGTTCTCTATATGTTTGAGTTCAAAAAGCATAGAACGCGAACGAATAGCTGAAGTGAGTGAGAAGAATGGATTTTCCGTTGAAGCACCTATAACCAAAACAGTGTTGTTTTCCATAACAGGAAGAAGAACTTCTTGCTGGTTTTTTGCTAAACGATGTACTTCATCTATAAATATGAGTGGTTTTTGCAGAGCATTTTTATACTGTTCAAATATTTTACGGAGTTGGTCTATCTTGAGGCTAGTGGCGTTAAACTCATAAAAGGGAAAATCCATTGTTTTGGCGATGATTCTAGCAATAGTAGTTTTTCCACATCCCGCAGGACCATAAAAAAAACTGTGTCCTAGTGAAAATTTTTCACATAAAACACGAAGAGGAGAGTTTGAAGAACTAAGGTGTTCTTGACCCACTAACTCATCAAAAGTAGCGGGGCGAAGAAGTTGTGTAAAATCTGCCAATACTCACTCCTATAAAGAAAGTTTTATTGACAGAATTTTAACATAACTTACTCTATATTTTGTTTTGGTGTTGTAGTAGTCTCCGCTGGAAGTATAGGATATACTATTTCCGGTTTTCTCCCATCAAGCGCACCTAAAAATGTCTCTATAGATGCTGCTTCTTTGTCTGAGATAGCAACTCCGAATTGAATACGTCCCATCTCAACAATAGCTTCTTTAAGTGTTGCAACTGCACCGTTATGAAAATATGGAGCGCTCTGAGTAACATTTCTAAGAGTAGAAACCTTAACCATACCGTTTGCATCACCTTTAAAGTCACCAACATTTGCATACTTATATGGAGCAACTAAACCTAACATATTCATAGTTCCACCAAGTGCAATACCATTATGACAAGTAGCACAACCTTTATCTATAAAAGTTTTAAGTCCCGCTTTCTGCGCTTTACTTAGAGCATCTTCTTTACCATTTAAATAGTCATCAAAAGGAGCTGGTGTTACAAGAGTTCTCTCAAAATTTCCTATCGTATCTGCAATCTTTTTGTAGTCAATCTTTACATTTTTTCCATAAGCTGCTTTAAATCTCTCTACATACTCTGGCATAGAATTAACAGTAGCTACTACATGCTCTTTCGTTGCTGCCATCTCTGGTGCTGCGAGAATTGGACCTTGTGCTTGATCTTCTAAATCAGGAGAACGACCATCCCAAAACTGTCTGTCAAAAAATACTGCATTATATACAGTAGGAGAACCTAAGTGATGAGGATTAACTGTCCACTTGTGACCTACTGCTGCTGCAAGTCCATCGTCTCCACCAGTAGCTAAGTTGTGACAAGTATTACAGCTAATAAGACCACTTTTTGATAAACGCGGTTCGAAGAAAAGCATCTTTCCTAACTCGGTCTTCTCTTTTGTAATAGGGTTTCTTTTATCATCTATAAGTTTTAATAACTCTATTTTATCTGCTGGTATAGCCATCAAGCCTGCTTCTTTTGCCTCTTTTGTTAGTCCGCCTGCAAGTAAAACTGTTGAAGTCGCTAAGCCTAATATTATCTGTTTTATCATTTTCTCTCCTAGTTATTTGATTATCCAACAAAGGATAATTTTTTTCCATTGAGAAATTATATTCAATAAAAACTTAAAGGATAATAATTATCTTTTACTAATTTTAATTCTTAGATGGTAATGATGATATTATTTAGATATAGTCCGTTTTATGAATTACGAATTACTATTACGAGAACATGATCTTAAGGTTACACCTCAGCGCTTAGGTATTCTTTCGCTGATGGAAAAAGCAGGACATCTTGATGTTGAAGAGCTTTTTATGCTTATCAAAAAACAGTTCTCAACTATATCATTGGCAACACTCTATAAAAATATAAACGCCATGTTGGAGAGTGCTCTCATATCAGAGATTAAAGTTCCAAACCACAAGTCAAAGTATGAAATAGCCAAAGAGCCACATATTCACCTTCTTTGTAAAGAGTGTGATGAGTTTATCGACTTAGATGTTAGTATAGATAGTTTAGTAGATGAGGCGTCAACAAAGAGCCACTATCAACTCTTAGATAGTAGCATTGTTCTTTGTGGCGTTTGTAAAAGTTGCCAATCCAAAGAGAGTTTAAACTAACTCTTCTTCTTTTTATTTCCCGCTTGCTCACGAGCTAATTTTTCTTCTGCTTTTAAGAAAGTAAAAAGTGCGGAGTACTCGCTACGCGTTAAAAACCTTGTTTTTCCAGTAGGAAGATTATTTAACTCTATCTCCGCAAAACTGATGCGTTTAAGATCAGCTACTTCTGCGTCAAAGTGTGCGAAGAAACGACGAAGTTCACGGTTTTTTCCTTCGCTAATCGCCACCTTTAGTATAGAGTAGTTATGTGCATTTTTTTGGATTTTGTATCCTAAAAATGGTTTAAACTCCATCGATGTGATGTTTGAATGAG